>JAROAZ010000030.1 GCA_029432775.1 Pontiellaceae bacterium B12227
GGCGCTTTTTTATTTTCCAAAAGAAAAGCGCCCGGCAGATACCGCCGTGCGCTTTCAGGGGTAGGAGGAGGAAAATCTTATCTCTTCAGCTCAAAGTTTGCGGGCATAACCGTTTGGTCGCCCTGCGGCTGAGAGAAAAGCATCGAATTGCTCGGCAGATTGGGATAGCGATTCGACACAACAGAAAGCGCAGCGTCCCGTTCATAGGAGGCTACGCTTGCCGTGGAAGTGTAAATTCCGGTGCTTGTTGCCGAGTTTCTTGCATTGATGCCCACATACTGCAGGCCGACAAATGCAACAAATAGGGCCGCAATCCCATATTTCGGTTCAGCAAAGAACCATGGGATGTTGATTGCTAGCAGGTCAAGCAGAGGCTTTCTCTTCTCAGACTGGGCCTGGCGAACAGAACGCATTATGTTTTGCTTGTTGCGCGTCATGCGAGCCGCATCGGGTCTTTCGTACTGTTTTAAATGCATTAACTGCTTTAACAGTACCTCGGCCTGATCCTCGGCCGGTGTTTCTAAACGTGTTTTATCACTCATCATTTTCTGAATTCCGACAATTCATTCTGCATCTGTCTTCGTGCATAAAACAGCCGCGATCGTACTGTCCCCACCGAAGCCCCAACCATTTTCGCGATTTCGTCGTGTGGAATTCCCTGCATATCATGCAATACCACAACGGTTCTGTGCTTCTCTGACAGACCTTGCAGGGCTTCGTTCAATTTTTTTTGTAATTCAGATAAACTAATGCTGCGCAGCGGCGATCCTTTGGCGGTCAGATCATGATAGGCATCGTCAAGTTTGATGTCCTGATCAAAGGAATCGAGGCTCAGCGCACGCTTGCGATTTCGCTTTTTCCTATAGTTTATGGTCTTATTGACACCAATTCGGTAGAGCCAGGTGTAGAATGAGGACTTGCCTTTAAAGCGCGGCAGCGCCTCGAAGGCTTTTACGAAAATTTCCTGAGTAAGGTCCTCCGCATCCTCGCGGTTGGAGGTCATATTGTAGGTCAGTCCGTAAATTTTCTGATGATAGCGCTCCACCAGCACGTCAAATGCATGCACGTCGCCTTGCTGCGACTTGAGCACCAACTCGTCGTCCGAAGGGCCGTCATCAACAACCTCTTCCTCGACGCTCTGGGTCTCAAGCAGTTCGCTTTTCTCTTCCGGAGTCTCCTCCGGCTCTGGATTTACATTACCAACCATACTTGCGCGCTATGTTAATACATAGCGTCCCCCTTGCGAGTAAAAACATTCAAGACCTGAAAAGGCTGAAACCGTTCAAACATTTCCTGATTGAACGTCAGGAAAGTCCGCTTTTGGATTTCCAATTGTAAAACCGGAGTAAAAACAGCCGTTCCTCCCTACTTGCGCGCCGGCGGTTCCTTGCCCAGTTCAGCAAGAACCAGCTTCAGATCGGCCCAGGCATCTTTTTTCTTCGAGGGGTCCCGAAGCAGGTACGAGGGGTGAAACGTCGGCATCAGTTTCATACCATTGTATTCCTGCCAAACGCCGCGCATGCGGGTAATGCTCACCGGACGGCCCAGCAACCCCTCCATAGCGGTGCCGCCAAGGCCGACAATAATTTTCGGCTTGATCAGCCCGATCTGCTGCCGGAGGTAAGGCAGGCACAAATCCATCTCTTCTTTAACCGGCTTGCGGTTATTGGGTGGGCGGCATTTCACCACATTCCCAATGAATACGTCTTCGCGGGAATAACCCATGGCATCAATCATTTTACTCAGCAGCTGCCCGGCTTTGCCTACAAATGGACGGCCCTGAGCATCTTCTTCCGCTCCCGGGCCCTCGCCGATAAACATAATATCCGGCGACTCTGCTTTCCCCTCGCCCGGAACGGTGCAATTCCGCTCCTGGCAGAGCTCGCAGTTGGTGCAGGTGGAAATATAGGTCGCAATGGCTTCCAATGATTGGAAGTCCGTCGGGATCGGCGCGGCTTCCACCACAATTTCCTCAACCACTTCCGGCTCGGGCTCTTTGGCAAGCGCTTCCAGCACCGACCGGTGAACTTCCAAACGCTGGATGCCTTCGTCTCGCTGATACTCCAGATATTTCTCGAGATCCTCAACCAACCCGTAAAATGTTGTTTCTTCAGCCATTAATGATTCCGTAAACGTTCCAGAAGCGAAGACATATCTTCGAACAGCGGAGCCTCAAAAGAAAGCCTTTTCCCCGTTTCCGGGTGGGTAAAAGAAAGTTTAGCAGCGTGCAACATCTGCCGCCCGGGTTCCTCCGGCAAGCGCCCTTTGTGTGAACGACCATACACCGTGTCGCCCACAATCGGGTGGCGAATATGCTGCATATGAACACGAATCTGATGCGTCCGCCCGGTTTCTATCTTCACCTGCATCAGGGCACAGGCCGGAAACTGTTCCAGACATTGGAAATTGGTAATCGCATCGCGCCCGTCCTCTTTCAGCACGGCCTGCTTTTTACGATGAACCGGATGACGGCCCAACAGGGTTTCAATGCGCCCACTCTTCGGCGGCTCGCCCCAGACAAGGGCCAGATATTCCTTTTCGGTCTCCCGCGCCTTGAATTGACGCTGCAGCTCCCGGATGGCCTTTTCTGATTTAGCCACCACAATCACGCCGCTCGTATCCTTATCCAGCCGATGCACAATGCCCGCCCTTTCCAGAGCCAGGAAAACCGGATCATGAAAAAGCAGACCGTGCAGCATCGTACCGGATGGATTTCCAACGGCTGGATGCACCACCATGCCCGGAGCTTTGTTCAGCACAATAACCGATTCGTCCTCATAGAGGATCTGGAGCGGAAGATCTTCAGGAATCGCGGTCAGAGGCGCGCGGTTCGGAATCGTCCAGCTGATTTCATCGCCGGACTTCAGCTTGGCATTCGGTTTAACGGCCGCCCCGTTCAGCTGCACCAAGCCCTTTTCTATCAGGGTTTTCCACTGCGAACGGGAGATCTTCTCCACTTCGGCAGCCAGAAAGGCGTCCAACCGTTTTTTGGCGGCGGTGCTATCCACACTTAAAGAATGTTGCTTCGTTTTTTCCATAACTTCACTATAGGGGCTCATATTGAGGAGCGGACCATGGACATTCAAGCGGAACTTATCTCGATCGGAAATGAATTGCTCAGCGGGCAGACGCTGAACACGCACGGGCGCGACCTCGGAGAGGCTCTTGCCACACTCGGACTTCGGCTGTCGCGCGACACCACCATCCCCGACGAAGTTCCAACCATTGGAAGTTCCGTTGAGGAAGCCCTCGACCGTGTAAATCTGGTTTTCGTCAG
Organism: Pontiellaceae bacterium B12227; assembly: GCA_029432775.1. GTDB lineage: Bacteria > Verrucomicrobiota > Kiritimatiellia > Kiritimatiellales > Pontiellaceae > Pontiella. Next base: position 3,278 of record JAROAZ010000030.1, read on the forward strand.
CGGGGGGTTGGGGCCGACGGTCGATGATATCACCCGAGACGCCCTTTCCGAACTATTCGGTCAGAAGATTATCGTCCACCAGCCGACCGTCGAGCATCTTAAAGGCTGGTATGAGCAACGCGGGCGCGCCATGACCATTGCCGCAACCCGACAGGCTCAGGTGCTTGAACGCGCAACAGCTCTTTTCAATTCGGTTGGTGCAGCTCCCGGCCAACGACTGGAACTGGCCGACGGGAAAGTACTCTTTGTACTCCCCGGACCACCTAATGAGTTTAACGCCATTCTCAGGGAAGAGATCATGCCCTGGCTCCAGGTCCGGTATGCCGACATCAAACCGGACTATGTTCGCTATGTCCGTACTAAAGGCATCGGGGAATCCGATATTGTCACCATTCTTGAAAATGACAACTTCCAACCATTAGAAGTCGATCTCGGCTTCTATCCGGGAAAAGGCAAAGTAAAAATCCGCGTCTCGGCCCCGGCTGAAAATAAAGCCTATGTGAAAGAAGCTGAGCAAACGCTGCGCAAACTGTTGGCAGGACATCTGGACCTTTTTGAATAAACCCGGAGTCCCCCGCAACCCTCCTCATCCGAAAACTCAACGTCGAGGAACAGATTCTAAACACGACATTCAGGATGTTGATGAATGCATCTGCTACTATTTCACACATTTAAAGGTGTGATATTGCTTATATCACTCAGGAATATACATAAAACTTATTTCACACCTTTAAATGTGTGAAATAATGGTCTGAAATTTATCACGCTCTTATAGGATGTTGGAGCCAGCTTCCATTCACTTTTTCCGCAATAACGCGGCGAAAGCGCCATCGGTGCCGGAGTCGGGCGGGAATGCTTTGCCGGTTTTAACGAGGCGGAAGTCGGGATTGTCCCGAATCCATTTGGAAACGAGCTCTTCGTTTTCTTCGGGCTCCAGGCTGCAGGTGCTGTAGACAATGCGTCCTTTTTCTTTCAACAGTTTTGAGCAGGCGGTGAGAATAGCATTCTGCAGGTCGACAATGCTGTCCATCCGTTCCTGATCAATGCGCCACCGGGCGTCGGCGCGGCGTTTGAGCACACCGGTATTCAGACAGGGCACGTCGAGCAGGATGGCATCAAACTTACGGTCGCCGAAGACGGCCTCCGCTTTACGGGCGTCCCCTTTCACAATTTCAATCCAGTCGAGGTTGAGGCGTTTCTGATTTTCTTTCAGTACATCAATGCGGTCGTCGTGCATATCCATGGCGATCAGTTCGCCACGTCCATCCATACGACCGGCCATCATGGCCGTCTTACCGCCGGGGGCGGCACAGGCATCCAGCACCGTTTCGCCGGGGCGCGGGGCGAGCAGATCGACCGATACGGAGGTGGCCGGGTCCTGAATGGTGAACCAGCCCTCTTCATAGCCGGGCACTTTGCGCACGCCAACGCCGCGAGGCAGGATGAGAAAAATTTCCTTATCACTATAGGGATGCATGAGCGGCTCGATGTCGGCTTCGCGCAGTTTATCAATAAATTCGGCGGCATCCACACGCGATTGTTCAATCCGCAATATAGTGGAGGGTGGCGTGTTATTCCATTTAGCCAGCTCGATGGCATCGTCCTCGCCATAGGTTTTCACCCAGCGGTCCATGAGAAACTGCGGGTGGGAAAGCTGAATATGGGATGGCTGGTTTTTCAGATCTTTTAAAACACCGTCTTTTTCACGCTGGGCGCGACGGAGTACGGCATTAATCATTTTTGCGGCACCGGTTCCGTTGGGGTATCCCTTCGCAGCATTCACTGTTTCATTGATGGCTGCATATTCTTCGACGTTGTTCATGAAGAGCAACTGATAGAGCCCCACCCAAAGCACGGCCTTGAAAAAGAGCTCCGGTTCATTCCGCAGCCACTTATTTTCCAACCATTGGAAAATCTCGCCGTTGCGCACCACGCCGTTAACGACTTCGAGAATGAAGGCGTGGTCGTTCTGAATTTTTGCAAGCTGCCGGTCCGGAAAGCTTTGATCCTCCAACCATTGGAAGACGATTTCTGCGGCAACGAGCCGGCTGTTTTTATTCTGGGCCATAATATTTTCCTGTAAATGCGCGCGCACTCTACCTTTTTTCCAAACTTTGGAAAGCCAAACTGAGGCGCGAGCGTGTTTTGCCGATTTCCCGAGATTCCCCCGTTTTAAAGAATCAATTCTTCGGAGCACTCGCCCGCTACACCCACAATACGGTCATGTTTTGCGCGTTTATTCGCCGAAAAAACAAACAAAGACTTCGGTTTTTGCTGTGTTTATAAAAATTTCCTTTGGCCCGCGGCACCTCTGGCATGCGACTTGCTACATTGTCCGCCATTGAAGTTCGAAGAAAATAAACCTGAATGGGAGAAGTTGTAAAATGAAAACGAAAATGACACCGATCGTATCATGGAGTATATGGGCCGGCGGCCTGTCGCTCGTGATGGGTATTGTTACCCGCAAGCACCTGATTGCCGGATTCGAAGCCGACGAAACAGGGATGAGCTATATTATTGCTGCTTTGTTTGCAGCAGGCCTGATTGTTTCATTCTTTTCTGCACTTAAACTGCACAAGGAATGGAATGTCCTGAAAGAAATCGCAAGGTCCAACGCCATTCCCCGGACTGAGAACGGTCAGGAACTGGCCGGCGTGTTCTCAAAACTAAAAGGGTTTAAAGACCGCGGGGAAGAGGTGGATATCCACACCTCTATCGACACCTACCACTCGAAGCATAATTCCCGAGTGCGTTCCGTTTCCATTATGGCTGCACTCGTGATTTCCATGGGTCTGCTGGGTACCGTAGTCGGTTTGATTATGTCGATCTCCGGTCTGGGCAGCATGGTTGAAAATATCGGTCTCTCTAAAAACGGAATGCTGGATGCTATGCGGCTCACGTTCGCCGGCATGGGCACGGCATTCTACACCACGTTCTTCGGCGCCCTCGGCGGTCTGATTCTGCGTGCGGTTGCGGTTTCCCAGTTAAACTCTCTTTCAGAGCTCTGCTCCGAAGCAGCCGAATATGCCGCCGCAAACCTTACGGCCAATCTGGGTAGTAAAGATGAAGAGCTGAACCAACAGGTTTCGAAGGTCATCAGCAGCTTTGAAAACATGCAGAACGAAATCGACGCCCTCACCGGCCGCATTTCAGAATCCATTGAAGCCACGCTGGCCTCCTTTGGTAATTCCATTGAGTCCGTTGGGGAACACGCCATGGAATCAACCAAAGAAGTCGTTACCGGCATGACGGAAGAAATGGGCGCATTCGGCAGCACCATTAAGGATTCGCTGACCGTCTATAATGAACAGATCATCAAAGCCGGCGAAGAGACCGGACAGGCCATCGCCACCGTCAATGAAGGCATTGCCAACTCCGGCGAAGAAACCGCCAAGGCCATCGCTTCCGTAAACGAATCAATCGAGAAATCCGGCGAAGAAATGACCGGAGCGTTCGGCTCCCTATACGACACCATCGGAAAAGCCGGCGACGGCATGCTGGATTCCTTCGGTACACTGGGTGAAAACCTCGGCGAATCCGGTGATAAAGTCACAGAAGCGTTTGAAGGACTGAACAGCTCGGTCTCACAGGCAAGTGATACCGTTTCCGGTTCACTGGCCGACTTTAAACTGTCGATCGACGGAACCGCTCTTGAACTGAACGAAGCGGTCGGCGAATTGCACACCGCCATCAGTCAGGCCACCGGAGAAATGGTGGTTATGGCCAAGGCCAAGCTCGATACAGATGCCACGGAAATTGCCGGACATCTGTCCCTCGCAGCCGACTCCATTCAGCAGTTCCTGCACGGCAAAAAGTCCGCAGGCTCTAATGAAGACTCCAATCAGAAGGTGGCGTAATGCGTGCGGCAACCCGTCATGAAGCGCCCTCCGACAGCGAGGGCATCTATGAGTCCTTCTCGGACATGGTGCTCTGCACGGTCATCGTGCTCATCACCCTCGTGGTGGTACTCGCGCTGAATGTTGTGGAACAGCTCAATGTCTATATTGAGCCGAACCACTTCAGCGGCGGCGCGACCCGCCCCTGGCTTTATATCCAGGCCCAGCAGGCAGACTATTCAAAAACCACCTCACGCCAGCTTTCCATGGAGCGTGCGGTTTACGGAGAACATCCGTTTGTAATGGTCAACCTGTTCAGCCCTTCTTCTGCCAACTCCGAAACTACGGTCGAAGATGGCCAAACGGTTTCTTCGAAGGCAGGGCAGTCCTTTTCGGGAAAATGCGACCTGACCGCCTATAATTTCCTGCAGCTTGCTGCCGGAATTGAACCCGGCTCCTTCCCGGTGCATGGCAACCAGACCTCGCTCCTGCTTCCGAAGTTTTCGCACAAAGAAATCATGCTCGAAAACAAGGTTCAGGGCTATTCCACGAAACCGGACAACGATCTGGCGCTGAGAACCATGGCCATGGCATGGCCGGTGTTCAACGAACAGATGTTCCCGCGCCGTGCGGCACAGGAATACCTGAACGCCCGCACCAAGATCTATATTGAAGTGCTCGACTCCAATGAGGACGAACACCGCATTATGATCGGTCACAGCGTATTCACTCTCCCCCAAGACATAGAAAACGGCCGCCTGGGGTGGTTGGCCGGGTTCTCTTCCGGACTCACCGAGGTGGTCTATCTCGGAAAAGTCTGGAACGATGCGGAAGCACAAAGCAACAAGCGTATCGAGTTTTTCGAAACGAACGGCTTTGATGACGCTGCTCAGGCCTACCGGAACTTCAGTTTTCCTAAAGCACTTGACAGTCATCAGCAAGCCACGGTGCGTCAGTTAGCTGGAATTCGTCCGGATCTTACGCAGGCTGAGTTGGCGGATTATATTCGCTCAGCTGAGGCCCAGCAGAAAGTTTCGACTGCCATTGTGGAAGGTGTAAATGCCCGTTCCGCCCTGCCCCCGCTGCTGGCTCATAAAGAAGCGTGGAAGGCCTATACGGACCACTGCACCCAAACAGAACTTGGAAGCACTCCGCCGGAATGGCTCATGAGTGAATTCCTGGTTCCGCTCGGTTTTGACCAGGCAGTGGTTCGCGGTTTACGCGACAGCTAACCGGTCATTCCCGGAAATTCTTCAAGGAGCAGCTCGATTTCGAGCTGCTCTTTTTCTTTGAGTTCAAAGAGAAAACGAACCGAATCGCCGACCGATTTATTATAGATAATCCGCTCGATATCCTGCTCGCTCTTCACCGGAATACCATCCACTGCCAGCACCGCCGTCCCTGTCTGCAACCCGGCACGCGAAGCCGGAGAATTATTCCAAACCTGGGAAATAATCACCCCGGCCCCATCAAAAAGATCTTCCTGATAACTCTTATCCACATTATAAAAAGAAGCACCGATCCAAGGCCACTCATGCACCCCTTTTTCAATGATATTTTTCGCCACCACCATCGCCAGGTTCGAGGGCACTGAAAAAGCAATCCCCACACTCTTCTGCTGATCATCGGTCTTCTTTGCCGTGTTGATGCCAATCAATCGGCCATCCACATTGATCAGCGGACCGCCGCTGTTACCTTCATTAATCGCGGCATCGGTCTGGATAAAATCTTCGTAGGGCAGAATATGAACTTTCCGCCCTTTCTGGCTCACATGCCCAACCGTCACGGAACTCTGCAGGCTGAAAGGTGAGCCGATGGCAATGGCCACTTCGCCCACCCGCACCGAATCGGAATCCCCGAACTCAACCGCCGGACACTCCACGCCTCCGGTTTTAATTTTAAGCACGGCCAGATCGGTCGCTTTATCAAATCCGACCAGCTCGGCCGACATCTTCGTGCCGTCGTTCAACACCACGGCTCCGTCGCGCGCACCTTCGATCACATGCCAGCTGGTCATCACATAGCCGCGCTCATCAATAATCACGCCGGAGCCCTCGCCCATCAGCTCTTCCGGAACATAGCGGTAGTATTTACGAAACCCGAACAGATCCACCATCTCCTGCCGCTTCACCTGAACCTTTTCGGTCTGGATCACGACAACCGACGCCATGACTTTCTCCACCGCATCGGCAATCGCATCGCTGTATTCCCGGGCCGCATTGGTACCGCTGATCGGTCGCTGTCGAGGCGCAAACCGCGACTCCGGAATATCCACCCGCCTCAGCGAAGGTTCCACATCTTCGCGCCGCCGGTTCAGCGTGGAAACCAGTGCACTCAGAATCATGGTACTGCAGAAAACAATCAGAATGATTCGTTTGCGGTCCATCTAGTCCTCCACTTCAAACGGAACTTCTTTCAACTCGCCGTCTTTCTTCACGAGCTTCTCAATCTTCAGCTCCACTTCGTTCAGTTTTTTAGTGCAGACCTCCACCAGTTTCGAGCCCTCTTCAAAATGTTTAATCATTGCTTCCAGACTCAGCTCACCGCTTTCCATCTGGTCCACCAGCTCTTCCAGCCGCTCCAGCGACTGCTCAAAATCTGCACTTTTCTTTTCAGTCATAGTTCGTCTCCCGAACGCCTTACTTACTCTTTTTCTGTAATATTGGAAATCACTTTTCCATCGGCCAGTTGGGTCACCAGCAGTTCGCCGACCTCAACATCCTTTTTGGCACGAACCACTGTTCCATCGGGTTTGCACGTCAGGCTGTAGCCCCGCCCCAGCACCGCCAGCGGATTCAGCATACGCAACTGACTTTCCAATGATTGGAACTTTTGCCGATCGCGCTCGGCCTTGCGCTCCATTTCATGCCGCAGCACCATGCCCAGCTCATCCACCCGCTGATGCGCCTGCTGCACCCCCGACTCAAGCAGATGCGCCATCCGGACATTGGAACGCTCCACCCGCCCGGCCTTTTCGCGCGCATCCATTTTCAACAGATCCCCCATCCGGGTTTCCAATGATTGGATATTCTGCCGATACTGCTTCACCAGCGTAGCCGGCTCGCGGAACACATAGCTGTGCGCCGCCCGGTTCAACCGCAGCCGGAAATCCTGATTCAATGTTTTCAGGCTCTGTTTCAGCCGCCGGTCAACCAGCGAAATTTCATCCTCCAGCGCGCCCTTCTCCCGCACCGCCAGCTCGGCCGCAGCCGAGGGCGTGGGCGCACGGACATCCGCCACAAAATCGGAAATCGTAAAATCAATCTCATGCCCAACGGCCGAAATTACCGGAATGTCAGATTCAAAAATGGCCCGCGCCACAACCTCTTCATTAAAATTCCAGAGGTCTTCAATTGATCCGCCGCCGCGGCCGACGATCATCACATCAATATCGTTACGTGTATTCAGATAATTGATCGCCTTGGCAATCCCCTGCTCCGCACCGGCACCCTGCACCTTGGCCGGAATCAGAAGAATTCCAATGTTTGGAAAACGGCGGGTCAGCACATGGATAATATCCCGGATCGCGGCGCCGGTCGGCGACGTGACAACGCCGATTTTTTTCGGCAGCACCGGTAACGATTTTTTCCGATCCGAATCAAACAGCCCTTCATCCGCCAACCGGGCCTTGAGCTTTTCAAACTGCTCCTGAAGATTGCCTTTTCCGGCCTCTTCCATTTCGGTGGCAATCAGCTGATAGCGGCCGCTCGCTTCATAAAGGCTCGGGCGGGCGAGCATCTGCACTTTGATGCCATCTTTCGGTTTAAAAAGAACGGATGCGTTGTCGCGCGCGAACATCGCACACGAAACGGCGGCACCGGCATCTTTCAGCGTGAAATACCAATGCCCGCTCGAATGGATCGTCACGCGCGAAAGCTCCCCTTCCACCCAAAGTTCACCCATCGCATTTTCCAACACCACCCGCGCTTTACGGTTGATCTCGGTAACCGAGTAGATTGTACGTTTTTCTTCCATTTAACCAAAAATAAGTTGTTCCGGCGGTATGGAGAGGAATTCCTCCAAGGGGATGCCATTGCCACCGATGATCATGGTGCGCGATTTTTTATATTCATTCTTAAAGGCCTGCAAACCGGAAACCTTACCTTGTCGACCGCTTTTAATTTCGAGGGCGACAACGTCGGTGCCGGACTGGAGCACGAAATCAACTTCTGCGGAGCGCTTACGCCAATAGGTCATGCTGACGGGTTTTCCGGCGAAAGCGTTGAGCAGATAGGCTCCCACCGCGTTTTCAACCACGCGCCCCCACCAGACCGGATCGGCCAGCGTTTGTTCATAGCTCTTCAGCGACAGACCGTTAATTAACGCGTTGTTCCAAAGGATCAGCTTGGGGCTGCTTCCGCGCTTACGAATCTGCCCTAGGGAAAACAGTTCAAGCCCGGTAACCAGATAGGCCTGTCCAAGAATGCGGAGATAATGCGCGACTGTCGTCGTGTTGCCGGCCTCCTGCAATTGCCCCAGCATCTTGTTGTAGGAAAAGATCTGCGAAGGAAAGGTGGCCGCCAAACCGAACAGATTGTGGAGCAATGCAGGCTTGGTGATCGGATGCAGTTGCAGCACGTCCTTGGAGATCACGGTTTCAACCAAGGCATTGCTGATATACTGTTTCCACTGGAAATCGTCGGCCTTGAAAACTTCGCCGCCGGGATATCCACCAAAATAGAACCAATCGTTCAGCGACCATCCGAACGCCTTTTTACATTCCGGAAGACTCCAGTGCGTGAATCGATGCAGATAAAACCGCCCGGCCAGACTTTCCGTCAGGCCCTGATGAATCAGCAATGCGGAAGAACCCAGAATGAGCAAACGGATATCGACTGTTCGTTGATCCCATAGCGCCTTGAGGCTCCCGCTCCAATTCGGAACTTTCTGGATTTCATCGAGCACGAGCAAGACCGGTTTGCCTGTAGTCTCGGCCTTTTGAACCGCCAACCTCCATTGACCGTCAATCCAGTCCGGCTCGGCAGGAAGAGGTGCATCGGCAGAAGCATAGATCGAGTCGTACGGAAACCGCTCGATAATCTGCTTTGCTGCGGTGGTCTTACCTACCTGTCGGGGGCCGATAATTACTTGAAACACCGGCATATTACGCAATATGGCCTCTAAGATGCCCTCAACAATGTATCTTTTAAATGCACTCATTAGCAGTCACTTACACCGACAAACAAACCGATGTCAACAAATTACTCAATCATTGAGTATTTTTACTCAGCCGTTGAGTAAATTGTGAAAAGTGATTCGTGAGCCGTGAAAATCACGCCTCAATCGTCACGCCTCACGCCCTAAACGGAAATGCGGATACGCTCGATGGAGTTGGCTTTGCCGGTTTTCATGTCGACGTCCACAATGGCGCCTTCGAGCGTCGGATTGCCTTTGGCCACATCGAATTTCTGCGGCACACCAGTCAGAAACTTTTTAATGACGGGCTCCACTTCGCGGCCGAGAATAGAATCCTGCGGGCCGGTCATTCCCAGGTCGGTCATATAGGCCGTGCCGCCGGGATGAATCCGGTTATCCGAGGTCTGGCAGTGTGTATGCGTTCCGGTAACGGATGAGACACGCCCATCAAGAAAGCGCCCCATCGCCATACGCTCCGAGGAGGCTTCGCCGTGGAAGTCCACAAAGATCACTTTATCGCTGCTGAGCTGGCCGTTGAGCATACGGTCCGCCATCTGGAAGGGGCAGTCATAGTTCGGCTGCATAAAGACGCGGCAGACCAACTGCATCACGACCAGCGACCCTTCGGGGGTGTCCACACGAACCCAGCCTTTTCCGGGGGCCCCTTTGCCGAAATTGGCCGGGCGGATGATCCGCTCTTCCATATCAATTCCGGCTACCATTTCCTTACTGTCCCAGGCGTGGTCGCCCAGAATAATCACATCGGCCCCGGCATTCAGAATGGCATTTGCAATGTCCGGAGTCGGGCCGCGACCGGACGCCGCATTTTCAGCATTTGCGATGATAAAATCAACACGCCCTTCCTCGCGAAGCTGCGCGGCCACCTGGGTAAAGGCATGGCGGCCCGGCTTCCCGACAATGTCTCCAACTAATAAAACTTTCATGAATTCCTCATTTCCAATAATTGGAACGGAGAATACATGAAAGTCGGGGCGTGTCGAGGCATCAGCACTTCGCGCAAAGCGTAACGTTTTGACTGACGGCCGTCAGTGAAAACGTTACGCTTTGCCGCATTCGGATTACTCGCGGGAGTCATTCAGCAACTGTGCTTTTTCGACCAGTCGGATAAACTCGGCTCGATAGCCCTCCTCATCAGCCCCCTTGGCTGCTTTGGCGCGGCGCAGAATATCGTCGTAACTCGCGGTTCCTTTGAATTCGGAATTACGCAGCAGCAGTCCGAATTCGGCCACGGCACTGGCAAATCCGATGTTCCCGCCGTTTTCCAATGGTTGGAGATCGTTTACGGCCACCGCTCGTTTGATCAGCTTGCTTTCCTCCTCGTGCGGCTTCTTATAGCGCAGGTTCACGGTCATCAGCTCATCACTGTCGACCAGCCGGGTGGTCTGATATTTGAGATCTCCAGCCGTTGGAACCATGATGTCCGACCCTGCCGGAATGAGCTCATAGAGCGCCGTCACGGTATGGCCCGCGCCGAGTTCGCCGGCATCTTTCAGGTCGTCGTTGAAGTCTTCTTTCGCGAGCATGCGGTTTTCGTAGCCGATCAGACGGTAGCCCTTCACGCGGCTCGGGTTGAATTCCACCTGAATTTTCACATCCTTGGCAATGGCCATCAGCGTTCCGCCCATTTCGTTCACGAGCACTTTCCTGGCTTCGAGAATATCGTCGATATAGGCATAGTTTCCGTTGCCCTTGTCGGCGAGTTTTTCCATTTTGGAGTCTTTATAGTTCCCGGTTCCGAAACCGAGGACGGTGAGGAAAATATCGGAATTGCGTTTTTTCTCGATCAAGCGGACCAGTTCATTGTCGGAGCTGACCCCCACATTGAAATCGCCGTCAGTGGCAAGAATCACCCGGTTGTTTCCGTTTTTAATAAACGCCTGCTTTGCAATTTTATAGGCCAGTTCAATGCCCGCCCCGCCCGCCGTGGAACCGCCGGCATTCAACCGTTTAATGGCATCCAGAATTAGTGCCTTATCCGAGGTCGGCTCGAGAACAAGTCCGGCGGCACCGGCATAGACGACAATCGAAACGCGGTCCTCGGGCCGCAGCTGGTTGACCAGCAGCCGCATGGCTGATTTCAACAGCGGAAGTTTGTCCGCATTATTCATTGAGCCGGAAACATCGAGCAGAAATACAAGGTTGTTCGGCGGCAGATCGCTGGTTTCAATTTCCAATCCCTGGAGGCCGATCAACGCCAACTGATGCTTCTTTTCCCACGGGCATTCCGCCACTTCCATCGACACCATGAAAGGATCCTCTCCTTCGGGCTGGGGATAGTCGTAGTCAAAATAGTTCACCAGTTCTTCAATCCGCACCGCATCCATCGGAGGCAGCTGATTGCTCTTCAGGAAACGGCGCACGTTTGCATAGGCGGCCCGGTCCACATCAATCGAGAAGGTTGAGAGCGGATTTTCCATTGCCGTCTTAAACACGTTTTCGACAATCAGATCGTACTGCTCGCTGCTGAACACGGGGGCTGCCGGAATTGGAGCCATCCCGCCGAGCAGGCCTTTGGTTTCCGGCATGCTGAATGCAACCGTTGCTCCTGCAACCGCTTCGTCCGAATAAACCATCTGCCGTCCCATCGTCATCATCGGTTCCGGAGCTGAAAAGCCGTTGAACTCGGCCTTCGGACGCTTGGCAACGACCTGCTTTCGCAGCTTCATCTGAGGTTTTGCACTTGGCGGCGAGATAAACAGCTCCTGATCCGATGCGATCGCCACATTATGCTCTTCAACGGGAGCAGCGACGAAACTCTGGTCTTCTTTTTTCACCACGGTCAGCATGACAAAGCTCATGCTCAGCACAAAAAACAGGCTGCAGGCCGCGGCGGTAATCAGAGCAGCACGGGTTTGCGGGCTGTACCAGAAATCGGCCAGCGTGGGTTTGTGCGCCGAAACCCGCTTGGGAATGTCGCGCCAGGCAACCAGCCGTTCCGGAGCAGGCGCAGCGTCGAGAGCCTGGCCCAGCAGTTCCAGCGTGGAGCGTTGCCGCGCCAGCTCAGCCCGGCAGGCATCGCACCCATCCAGATGTTTTTCCAAGGTCTGGAAGTCGGTTTTACTGAGCTCGCCGTGGATATAGGCGACGAGTTGTTTTTCAAATGATTTACAGTTTTTCATGATACCACTCCCGCCTGTTGCAGGCTTCGGGAAAGTTTTCTGGTTGCGGTATGAATCAGGGTTCCAACATAGCCTTCGGAGCGTTTAAGCACGGCAGCAATTTCCTTATAGGACATACCTTCCTGAAGGCGGAGCACAAGCACCTCGCGCTCCTTCGGTTTGAGTGTGTTGAGATGGCGCATGACCAGCGCCTTTTTATCGTCGCGCTCCTGCTGCGCCTGCGGATCGCTGACAAACAGGTCGGCCTGTTTGGACTGCCGTTCGTGCAGGCTGCGGCGGCGGGATTCTTTGCGGATGTAGTCAACCGCTGCGTTGTGCGTAGTGCGGAACAGCCAGCCCTTCACCTGCACCCCGCGCGTCCTGATTTTTTCCAGATTCCCGTGCAGGCGGATGAAAGCTTCCTGCACCACATCCTGCGCGGCATCTTCGTTATTCAGCACGCGGGTCGCATAGCGTAACAGGGATGATTGATATTGCTCCATGGCGTCCTCCAGTGAATCAGGGTTGGAAGGTTGGATGGATGGATTTCCGGATGATTGGGTATCGGCACCGTTTTGTTCTGCCGTTTTCAACTGATCCTTCATTCCCTTTATCCTTTCATCCATTCTTCCGCCGGCCACCCGGTCGGCATAGGGGATACGCCTGTCGCCTGAATCATCTTTGCAGATAGTGGAAAAAAGTTCGCGGAAAAATTGTTGAGAAGAATTGAATCCACTAAGGTTTTTGCTAATCGCAACTTAAACGGGGTATCTCATGGCATTCAGCGAATATCTAAAGCGGGTCCTGGCAACCGCATTACTGCTGGTTCTAATGTATGCCCTTTGGTCGACCCGCTCGATTCTGGTGCTGGCGTTTGCCTCGGTCGTGATTGCCATTGCCATAGCGCAGCCGATGCACTTTCTGCAGAAAAAGGGGCTGAAACGCGGGCCGGCACTGGCTTTGGCGATACTCTTCAGCTTCACCCTGATCTCCCTGCTCTCCCTCTGGATTATTCCAACCCTTGGAAAAGGAGTGGCCGATCTGGTGAAAGATGTCCCGGCGGCGGCCGAAAGTGCCAAGAATGCCTATGAGCAGTTCTGGAACAGTACACCGGCGGTTCAGTCCATCCTGCCCGGAATTCCAGAGGAAAATGCCAAAGAGCCGATCGATGCGGAATCGTTGCGGAATATGTTTAACTGGCTGGTGAAGTCGGGCATGGCCATTGCTCCGGACCTGCTCGGCGGAATCGGGCTGATTGCCGGGATCCTGGTCAACCTCGGGCTGGTGCTGTTTATTTCCATCTTCTTCCTGCTCGAACCGCAAAGCTATATCATTGCCGTGCTCTATCTCGTTCCGGCCCGGAATCATAAACGCGCTAAAGAAATCTTCAGCACTCTCGGCTCCACCCTTACGAAGTGGCTGCATGCCCAGCTCTTTTCGGTGACGGTGATTGTGCTGCTCGTCTACATTCTGCTGGGGATCATTCTGAAAATGCCCAATGCCATGGTGGTGGCCCTGTTTGCTGGATTCGCCACGTTTATTCCAAACATTGGAGCCGTGCTCCCCATTATCCCGATCAGCATCTTCACCCTGGCCTACACCGAACCATCCAAAATTCTGATCTACATCCCGGTCTACCTTTTCTGTCAGTTTCTCGAAAGCAACATCATCACCCCGCAGGTGGTGAAGGCGCAGCTGAACATACCGGCCGGCTTCCTGATGCTCTTTCAGCTGCTGATCACCATGGCGCTCGGAGCACTCGGGCTGGTACTGGCGGTTCCGATTCTCGCCTGCCTGATTGTCTTCGTGCGCGAAGTCTATTCCTACGACGTACTCAACCTCAGAAACGTAAAGGTGCATTTAGAATAAAAAACCGAAGGCCTAAAGACCCCGGACCCCAAAAACATGAGCTTACTTCGAACCAGCTGTATCGACCGCGCACGCAACGACGTACAGGACTGTCTTGTCATCGGGGCCGGAATCAATGGCGCTGTATCGGCCGCCGCGCTGGCCGGCAAGGGCGCCAAAGTAACCGTCATCGACAAAGGCGACTTTGCCTCTTGCACTTCGCAGGAGAGCTCCAACCTCGCCTGGGGCGGCATTAAATATCTGGAAAACTATGAGTTCCCGCTGGTCTGGGGCCTCTGCAAAAGCCGTAATCATCTGATGGATTCCTATCCCAGACAGGTTCAGGAAATCCGCTTTTTCACCAGCATTGCCAAAGGCTTCCGCAAACCGCGCTTCCTGATCTGGCTCGGCGCCCTGCTCTACTGGTTTATGGGTCGCTGCCGCACCCGCCCGCCGCGCCTGCTCTCCGTTTCCCGAATTCGGAAAGAAGCTCCGATGGTGAAGACGGCCGGCCTCGCCGGCGGGCTGGAATATTCCGACTGCTTCTTTGCAGAAAACGATGCCCGCTTCACCTTCAGCTTTATCCGCCGCGTCCTGCTCAAAGGCGGCAACGCAATCAATTACCTCGAACTGATTTCCGCCGAGTGGAAAACGGGCTTCTGGGACTGCGCGGTGCGCGACCAGGTTTCCGGCGAAGCCTTTTCCATTAGAGCCAAAACACTGGTGAATGCGGCGGGACCGTTTGCGGATCGCATCAATACAATGCTGCGGATCGAAAGCCCCTTTAAGCACATCTTCTCCAAAGGCGCACACATCATTGTGCCGCGCATCACCAAAACCAACCATGTGCTCACCTTCTTTGCGTCCGACGGGCGGCTGTTCTTTATGATCCCGATGGGCCGGCGAACGTGTATTGGCACCACCGACACGAGGGTGGATAACGAAACGGCCGAACCGACGGATGACGATGTGCAGTTCCTGCTCGATAATGCAAATGCCCTGCTGCAACTCGAAATCCCACTGACCCGCGAAAGCGTCATTGCCAAACGCTGCGGCGTGCGGCCCTTGGTGGTTAAAGCTACATCCGACGTCGGTAATGCCGAATGGACCGCCCTCTCCCGCAAGCATGAAATCGATGTCCACCCCGAGCGCAACCTCTGTAGCATCTACGGCGGCAAGCTCACCGACTGCATCAACGTCGGCGAAGAGGTGGCCGGGATCATCGAATCGTTCGGCATTGCCGGGTTCCAATCATTGGAAAAATGGTACGGCGCTCCGGGCATCCAGAAATGGAACCGCTTTGAATCCGAAGCCGCCAAATATGGGTTTGACGAAGAACAGACCGCCCGACTCTGGCGCTGCTATGGAAAAGAGGCCTTCCAATGCCTGGAAAAAATACGGTTCGATTCCAAAATGGCCGAAGCGGTAATCGGTGAAATCACCCGCGCCGAGCTCCATCTGATTGCGGAGCGCGAAATGGTGGTGCGCATGGAAGACTTCATGCGCCGCCGCACCCGCCTGGGCCTCACCGAACACAAATCCACCCTGCGCTGCGCACCGGGCCTGCCCGAAGCCGCCCAAATTCTTTTCGGGCAACATGCCGAGGCCGAAATCGGGCGATACTTCAGTTGACAGGGAACCCTTTTTTAACCGGTCCGGATTTATGGGTTCAGGTCAGGAATATCCCGCGATCCGCCCTCTCACGGCATCATCTTTTCGAAGAAAAACGGGATGCGAAACCGGGTTTATGAATAGATCAGGCCAGCCTGTTAAAGGGTTTCTGCCCTTCACATTGACACAACTGCCCTCCTCTACTACCCTCCAATGTGAACGCAGATCAAATATGGGGAGGCCCAATTCGCCAGGAGAGTGATTGCAATGAAAAAACAATCGGTAGTGGCATTATGTGCAGCGATCGGTATGGGGAGCTCCGTTCTGCAGGCAGCCTATCTCATCGAAGTGGACACCGATGGCCTCGACAACGGCGTCCTCGAGTTCAGTCCGGACTTCGCCTTCGGCGGTGATACCACCTCCGCCGGTCAAAGCTTAGCTGCCAGCACGATCGGACTCTCCGGCGGCGACAGCATATTCGGCGGCAACGGAAATTCGGTGCCGGATACCTATGTGTTCAGCTATGCACCGGACTCCAGGCCGGACAATCTGTATTTCGATCCGGGAACCCCGCTCGGGGACGGCAACTATGCCAGTGGAGCAACCGGCGGCGGACCGGGGCGCTATGCGGTCTATGCCACCTGGCCGACGTCGAGCAATGTCAATGGCGGCCTGACTTCCTTCCGGGTCGAAACGGCGGACGAAAGCGCCTCCTTCTCGGTCGACCAAAACGACCTCGGGAACGAATGGATCAAGGTGGGCGAGATCGACCACACGTCCGGATCGATCACCGTAACGCAGACCTCTGCGGCAAATACCTATGTCTCCATGCGTGCCGCCGGTGTCCTGTTTGAACGGATGTCCGACAGCCCGGGAGGCGGCTACACGGGGCCACCCGGGCCGGTCTTCTTTGGCCTGGGAGCGTCACGGACATTCGGTCTGGCGTTCGCCCGCAACCGGGCTGCCGCACAGACAAACCGTTTTTCCATCCTGCAGAGCACCAATCTGGTGGACTGGAGCAGCACCGATCTCAAGCTCATTTCAATCACCGACCTCGACGCCGAAACCGACCTCGTCACCTTCCGGCTGATGGCTCCAATGACTGGAGCCGATCAACAGTTTCTCAAGGTCCAGATGACTCCAAAGATGCCGCCCGCAGCACCTTATGTTGCCATGACATTTGATGACGGCCCCCATCCGGAATACACACCGGCCCTGCTGGACCTGCTTGCGGAACGAAATATCCGGGCCACCTTTTACGTTGTCGGCAGCAACGCCCGCAAATATCCCCACATTCTCCGGCGTATGATCAACGAGGGTCATGAAATCGGAAACCACTCCTTAAACCACCTGCGGTTATCCGACCTCTCCGACGAGGAGGTCCTTGCAGAAATGCTCGGTTGTCATGATGCCGCAGTGGCGGCTGCCACTCTTCCGCCCGCCACCATGCGCCCCCCCTACGGTGCGGTGAATGATTCCATCCGGAATCTGGTTCTCACCGAGTTCGGCTACCCGACCATCCTCTGGGATGTTGACCCCCTTGACTGGGATATGACGGTTACTGATGAAGAGGTGGTGGACACGATTCTCACAGAATCAGATCACGGCGAGATTATCCTGACCCACGATATCCACGCACGAACCATTGCGGTGATGCCGGAGACCCTGGACGGACTGCTCGCCAATGGATTTTCCTTCGTAACGGTCACCGAGCTGCTGGATCTCCAGAATAATTGAGACTCTCAGCATTACTCTTCCTCGACCCGATAAAACGCCTGAATCTCCGGCGGATTGTCGTCGACCAACGTGTCGATTGTCCCAGCCGGAGCGAAATTGCTGACCACGGCATCGGGAGAGCCGAGCAAGTCGGGCCAGCGCACCAGTCGATAGGTGGCTCGTATGTCGAGCCCTTCCGCTGTCACCTCGAAGTGTCCGGGCGTGAAGCCTAATCCGACGATGTTCAGCGGAACCGGATCCCCCACCCGGACAATATTGCTGGCTTCTGCATCGATCAGTCCGCCATCCCAGCCCAGTCGGTAAAGGTACATCGTTCCAGATCCCCCGGAAACTGACACCACCGCTGTCGCCATGCCGTTTGTTCCAGTCGTTGCCGCGTATTGCTCCTCGGTCCCGTCGCCATCGGTGTCGATGAAAAAGAATACGGTTTGGTTGGAGATGGCGGCGCCGATGCCGTTGAGCAGGATGCCCGTCAGAGTGGCTTCGCCCGGCGCTTCGATCTGCACCTCTTCAGCGCTGAGAGTTGCTCCATCGATCGCATCACCGATTCCATTTTGATTACTGTCCGCCTGATCCGGATTGGCAACAGTGGGCGCATTGTCGAGCTGCATGGCCAACGCGTAGTCGCCCATGGTCATCACTTCGCCGGTGACCTTGGCATACTCGAGCAGGGTGATCCATTTCGACCAGCGGTCGGGGTCAACCATGTTGTTCTCGCGATTGATGCCGCCGGGGGCGTTCGTGCATGCCACAAGGCGGTCGAGGTCGTTGCAATAGCGGGTGCACCATTCGACCTCCTCGATCAGCCAGGTGTTGAGCCCGTTGGTCTGGGTGATGGACTGGAGAAACTCCAGGTAGGTCATTCCATCCGGAACTTCCGGATCCACCTGCCGGTCGGCGCTGGCGTGGAACATGCCGAACTGGTCGATCATTTCGTGGTGCGATCCTTCGGGGCTGAAGTATTGCGCAAGTGAACCGTATTCCTCGGCTATCGACGCGCTGAAGGCGCGGAAACCCAACCGTGCAGTGGCATCGCGGCTGATGGTGTCGGCGGTATTGTATGGCGGGCAGTAGCTGATCAGCGGATGGGCGGCCCGGCTCCAGTCAATTTTCGGCGCGGTAGCCGGATCGACCCCGGAATCGAGTATCCAAAGGTCGGAGGCATACTCACCGAGTAATGTCCGCGTTCCAACGCGCAGAAGCTGAAAGTTTTCCTCCAGCGTGAGGCCGGCGGTTTCGCTGCTGTAAATGTTGCGATCGGACAGGTCCTTCCAATCACCCAGCGGCGTATTGTTGGCGTGATAGGTTCCATGCTGGGCGATCTCAAGGTTCGGGTTGCTGATCCGGTTGGTGATCCAGTTAACCGGGTCGGGATCGCCGTACGCATTCCAGATCAGCCGAGGAACCGTGGCCAGAGTAATCGGGCAGTCCATCCCGCCAGCCAGATCGGCCGGCACCTGATATCCGGGATCCGCCGGAGCATCGCCGATTCCGTTGTAGCTATCGTACTTTTTTGTTTCCCACTCCCCGGGCGTCAGGATGGCCGCATCGGTCATGAGCTGGGTGAATTCATTCTGGAATGCCCGCGATAGCGCATCGATACGGATGATAAAATGGGTGCTGTTGCGCGACCAGCGCGCTTTTGCCAGCTGGGCCTGAGCGTAGAGGGCCGGATCGAACGGGCCGTCGGGTACGCCATCGCCATCGCTGTCGGTATGATTAAACGGGTCGCTGACGTCTCCGATTCCATCCCCGTCCGAATCGGCCTGATCGGTGTTGGCCACAAAAGGTGCATTGTCGGAAGCATCGGGCACTCCGTCGTTATCGTCATCATCATCCGCAGGGTCGCCGATGCCGTCATGGTCGTTATCGAGTTGGTCCAGGTGGTTGATCCCTCCATCGGTGTTAATGTCAATCCGCGGCGCGTTGGCATGTAGCGGTGCGTTGTCGATATCATCGATAATCCCATCCCCGTCTGAGTCGTTTGTGTCGGGGAACAGCCCGTAGAGGTCGCCCTCGAAGTTGCCGAACACCACGTCGTTCACATTGTCGTCAAGCGGGTTGAGTGCGCCGGTGGCAAGGCCTCGGGCATTGGTGCCGGCACTGCCGATCTCACCGGCCTTGGTGAAAACCGGATGGCTTTCGGCATCAAATCCTTCATGAACCCACAGAGTAATCGCACCGTTATTCACTCCGGCATTGCCGCTCAGGATATCGAGCCGGTCATCGCCGTTAACGTCTGCCAATGCCAGCGGCATGCCTTCGTTGAACGTGGTAGGATCAAGCCGGTCATACGCATATGGCCGCGTCGTGATACGGTTGAAACGGATCGGGCTGAAGCCACCGTTACCATCGTTTTGGTAGACGTAAAGATAATGCGCCTTATCGCCTACCAGCAGGTCGGACATGCCGTCGCCGGTAACATCGCCGAGGGCTAATCCATAGGCGTGCAGGAAAAGATTTGGCGGATAATACGGCGGATTTTCTTCGCTAAGAGTTCCCGGGGCCTGAACGATGATTTCGGAAGTGAAGGTCAGCGGGCTTCCCTGGGCGGCCTGATTGCGCCACAGCAGGATGTCGGCGGTCGTGTCATCCCCGCTTCCAATTCGTTCGCCACTGACCAGGTCAAGGTCTCCATCGTCATCGACATCACCGGCGGCGAGGCCCATTGGGTCAAGGCCGGCCGAGCCGATATTGATTCCGGTCTGGGGGAATCCGGTCGCTTGAAACGTGCCGTCTCCATTTCCCAGATAAAGGTGGAGGTGACCTTCGTAGCTGTACGGCGCGTTGGTCGGGTTGTCACCACCTGTTCGGGCGAGTACGAAGTCGGCATTGCCATCGCCATCGAAATCGCCAGCGGTCAGCGAGAGGGCGTCGTAGTAGGATTGGTTGATCACGATGCCGTTGTTGGTATAGGTCCCGTCGCCGGCCCCCAGATAGAGGTGGATGTCACCATAGGTGTCGCCCGAAATAAGATCGGATTTATTATCGTTGTTGAAATCGGCTACGGCGAGTCCAAATGCCCGACTGCGGTCATCGCCGGTGCCATCGATGGTACCGACCAGCACTTGGTCGAAACCGGGCTGAAGAACTCCTCCCTGCGCTGCCCCCGCAGTCAGAAACAGTGCAGTAAGAATGCAGCAGCATGTACTGTAATTTCTACCGGGAAGTAATGGATGGTGTTGGATGGCGGCACGGTCGAAGGTTGCAGTAGTTTTCATGTATGGCCTCCCATGTATTCCCATGGCGGCACCACGTTTTCCGAAAGAGCCGCCATAAACAACCCCGCCGATCACCCTGCGGTCATCGGGAATTCCGGCGGCGCATGCATTGGATCAAAAGCCCGTGTTTCTAGATCATCAGGCGACGGCGTATCAGCATCAATACGGAGCCGATTCCCAGCAATGCCACAACCGATGGCTCGGGGATCACGTATTCAAACATGATGCCCGAAGCACGCATCGAGACGTAGGTCGAGGTGTCGGGCGTCATGGTGACGGTCACCGTGTCGGTGTTGTTTAAAAGGTCAACGCTGCCGATCAGTTCCCAGCGTCCGATATTTTCGCCGCTGGTCAGGTTCGCCGCATTCTGGTCGATGCTCTCGGAGGTTTTGAGGGCACCGTTCACGAACAGGCTGTAGGTGGTGAGGCCGCCGCTGACGCCTGGAGTGCCGGGATGGATGCGATAAACATTGTAGGTACCGGCATCGCCCCCGCTGAGCCCCGTAGACCGCAGATTCTGCGGCAGGTTAAATATCGTATTCTCGGCAAACGCGGTATTGTCGCCATCAGTGAGAGGCGAGTAGGTGAAGGTGTATTCATCGGCCGTACCGTTGCCTCCCCAGGCATGCCTGAGGGAGAAAAAAGTGGGCGTCGGGTCAGTTGTTGCGGGGAGCTGCCCGGCGCTGGCGGTCGAGTACGACGCGGCCGTCCCGCCCGCTCCGGTGTAGGCAAAGTTCCCCTCTCCGAGGCGGCCTGCGGCATCGCTGGCTTCGATAATATACGCTGCGAGGGTAGTTTGAGCTGTGAGCAGGATTATCACTACAATCGAGCTGCTGATACTGCGGGCTAATTCTTTCATGATCGTTCTCCCCAATTAATGTTAGAATTAATAAATCATGCAAATGGTTGAACTTGTTTAGCGAACTCAAGTTCCCATTTAATGTAATTTATGCCTAACAGCAAGAAAAATAATCCGGCTTTATTGGCCGCATATTTTCTCAGATTACATGACACCTGAGTTTCCGACGGAGTGCAGCGGAAAAACCGACTTCCCAGTCTATTATTTCATCATTTATTAAACCCAAAGCTGCCGATCCAGCGTTCGATATTGGATAGCCTCTGAAATGTGGTGCGCGGCGATGGTTTCGGCCTCGGCGAGGTCGGCAATGGTGCGGGCGACTTTCAGAATCCGGTCGTAGGCACGGGCACTGAAGTTGAGATCGCTCATGGCCGCTTTCAGGATCTGTTCGGCATCGGACTCCATCCGGCAGATCTGGTGTAGGGTCTTGCTGCGCATGCTAGCGTTGCAGTGTGTGCCGGGCTGATCTTTATATCGCTCCTGCTGAATGGCGCGGGCGCGGACAACCCGTTTCCGAACATTGGAAGAGGGCTCGCCTTTTTCCAGTCTGGTGAGTTGCTCGTAGTCAATGGCCGGGACTTCCACGTGAATATCGATGCGGTCGAGCAGCGGGCCGGAGATTTTTGATCGGTAACGGGCGATCTGCGTGGGCGAGCAGCGGCACTCCCGTTTGGGGTCGGTCTGGTAGCCGCACGGGCACGGATTCATGGCGGCCACGAGCATGAAGCGGCAGGGATAGGTGACGCTGGCGGCGGCGCGGGCAATCGTGACCTCGCCGTCTTCGAGCGGCTGGCGCATCACTTCGAGCACACTGCGCTGGAACTCGGGCAGCTCGTCAAGAAACAGCACGCCATTGTGCGCCAGGCTCACCGCCCCGGGCATGGGGTTGGTTCCGCCGCCGAGCAGGCCGGCATCGGAAATGGTGTGGTGCGGCGAATGGAACGGCCGGGTGGCCACCAGTGCCTGGTGCGATTTGAGCGAACCGGAAATGGAATGAATCTTGGTGGTCTCCAGCGCTTCGTCGAGCGTCATGTTCGGCAGGATGGAGGGGATGCGTTTGGCCAACATACTTTTTCCAGTCCCTGGAGGTCCCAGAAGCAGCAGGTTGTGGCCTCCGGAAAGGCCGACCTCAATCGCGCGTTTTGCAAACTCCTGCCCTTTGACATCGGAGAAGTCATCTTCATAGAGGCTGTTGGCTTCGAAGACGGACTGTATGTTCAGTTCATACGGCTTGAGTTTAATGTCCTGATTCAGAAAGTCGGCCGCCTCGCGCAGGGTTTTGACCGGAAATACCTTAATGCCTTCCACCACTGCAGCCTCTTCCGCGTTCTCGGCCGGAACCATGATGGCTTTCAGGCCGGCCCTTTTGGCCATCAGCGTGATCGGCAGAATACCCCGCACCTTGCGTACGGCTCCGCTGAGCGCCAGCTCGCCGACCATTCCAATCCTTGGAAGCAGATCGGTGGACATGTCATCGAGCGCCGCGATAATTCCCAAAGCAATCGGCAGATCAAAACTCGGCCCCTCTTTTTTCATATCGGCAGGAGCGAGATTGATGGTCGTCCGCCCCATCGGCGGACGGAAGCCGGAATTGATCAGAGCGGTCCACACCCGATCGGAACTCTCTTTAACCGCGGCGTCCGGCAGCCCGACAATCACCACCTTCGGTTCGCCATGCCCGGCATTCACCTCGATCTCAACCGGAAAGGCCTCGATTCCAACCACCGCTCCTGAATTAACCTGCGAAAGCACGTAACCCCCTTAGAATTTCTGCCGTTTCACAACAAAGAGTAAACTCTTCTACCCTGTTCATTCCCAGAAAAATAAGAAGTATTTCAACAGCGAAGAAAGCCTCGAATATATGCACTTTATTATCATATTAATAATATATCTTGACCCCATTAAATATTGGCGTACAAGTGCCCCATAAGCCTGTTAAAAACCGGAGGTTCCATAAAATGAAAAATCCAAACCAAGTCACGGCCGTGTGTTCGATGCGTTTCAAATCAGGCCTGTCGGCCCTGTTGCTTGTCCTCGCCGCACCTCATCTGGTCTGCGCCAATCTCAGTATGACCCTGAACCTGGATCGTAATGATGGCAATTTCCGGGGATCGGTTTACATGTATACCACCGGCGCATCGGACCCCATCACTACTCATCGGATTGAATCGCCCAATGGTATTATCTACCGCGAAATTGGAAACAGCTATGCATCAAGCTACACCAACCTCAGCTTTTCTGCGCTGATGAACGAATGCACAAACGGACTGTGGTCGTTAACGACAAATCTAGGCGATCCCTCGGAAGAGCAATATGACTTTGCGGTAAGCATCGCCAATGTCGCTGAGAATATGTTTGGCGACACCAGCATCACCAACCCCGCGGACACTGCCACGGTAGCCACCAACCAGCCGCTGATCGAGTGGACCAGCACGTCCCTTTTCCCCGAAGTACACATTCAGGTTCACAACGGCGTTAGCCCCCCTCAACCGGGCAACTGGGTGAATTTGGCGGCCCCGGTCAACAGCTGGACCCCGGCCTCACCGGTTCTTTCGGGCGACAACACCATCTATCTGGCCTATCAGACCAACAGCTTTGCCGGCATCACCATTACCGTCCCGACCAATATGTCGGGCACTGCCGTCGCCGCCTGGATTTCCAGCGCCGATCTCAGCAGCTACGACTTTTCATATTTCACCGTCCCCGGCGGTGGAGGCGACCCCTTCGATGCTGCCGTCGAAAGCCCCGGCCTGACCTGGAACACCTATGGAAATAATCCCTGGTTTATTTCTTCCCTTGATTCATCGGTTGGCCCCACCGCCCTGCAGAGCGATGCCTACGACTATGAATACTCTACGCTCGAGACCACGATTATGGGACCCGGAACCGTTACGTTTGACTGGGCCCTGTTTGCCGACTACGGTGACAGTTTCGAATTCGAGTCGTACGACAATGAAACCGGCGAAGATTACGACTATTTCTACTACGAAGGATACGATGCCTACGGCTGGGATTCCTACTCCGTGACACTCAATTCCAACGACACGTATACCTTCACATGGACCTTCTACAACGACGACGATTCGGCAGAGGATCTAGACGCCGCTTTCATCGATAATGTGGTTGCCCCCGGTGGTGGAGGAACCAGCTATGGAGCGGATTTTGAGATCGATATCGAACGGGTGACGAGCGGTTCTTCGATGTATTACGTCATATTTCCACGACTGCTTAATGCCATGCCTTCCACCGGCCTCAACGAGGTGGAATCGCCCAACGGATTCTGTTCCGGCACCAGCAACTCAACATCCTCGGCCCAGTTTTCCACCCTGCAGGATGCCATCAATGAAATTGAGGGCGGCGACTGGACCGTCTATTTCGACCGCAATGGAGCCTCCCACCAATACACTTTCACCATCGCAGTCAACGCTCTGAGCACAAATGACATTCCGCCGGTGGTTGTGCTTAATCCGCTCGACGGCGCAACAGGCGTCTCCACCAACACGGACTTCGCCTGGCTGGGGCCGCCCTCTTTTGATTCGCTTTTTGTACTCGCCTGGGATGTGGAGGCCGCCAATACACTTAGCTTTGAATCGCTCCCGTCGGCAGCGACCACGTGGACCAATGCACCGGTTCTATCGGTTGGAACCAACAGCATTACTATCAGCTACACCTCCAACAACTTCAACGGCCTGACGATCAGCTATCCGGTGAACGCCAGCCTGAGCCCGATCTCCTCATGGAGCACTTCGGCGGAGATCAGCACGCGAGGTTCCGCACAGTTCGTCGCCGGAGGAGTTGTTCCGTTACCGGTCACGCTGTTGCCTCCCACGCTAAGCGGCGGCGATCTCGGCCTGTCCTTCGTGTCGCAACCCGGCACCATGTACATTGTGGAATGGAGTACCAACCTGGTCACCGGCCCGTGGCTGCCGGCCACGAACTTCCCCGGCGACGGCTCCACCAACATGGTCAGCCTACCGGCCACTAACCCGGCCGCCTATTTCCGGGTTGATACCTACTAGCGTATAAAACAATCCAGCAGAGCATGATTCCAGTGGTTGGAAATTTCCAACCACTGGATTTTTTGTGCCGCTTCCGAAGACAAACGAAAGACAACCCGCAATGGTTAACGTGATCAATATTATCACTTATTATTTATTTTGATTTTTATAAAACCATCTCCTTGAACCGGATACGAATCAGACTTATAATTCAACTACACCAAACGGGAGGGTGTCATGAAATTAAGAAACTGTTCGCTTGCCGTTATGCTCGCTGTTGCCGTTTTTCCAGCCGCAATCCCCACATTCGGGACCGTTCATTTCGAACTCAACTTCAACCATACGTATAGTGATTATTGCGTTTTTGCTGAGCTATCGGCCACGAATCCGACACCGAATACGGTTCATAAAGTCGTATCACCTGACGGTCGGATCTGGAAGGATACCGACGGCAACGAAAATTCTGCTGCCTACATCTGGACCAATAGCTTCGAAGGCCTACTCTCGGATTGCACCAACGGACTCTGGACCCTCATTCTCAATGAGGGTGATCAATCGGTTGAAACAAACTGGTTCTCCGTATCAGCGAGCAACTTCACCGCCGCCACCTTCGGTAATCCGGAAATCACCTATCCGGTGGATGGAAGCACCATCACCTCTAACCAACCGACCATCCAGTGGACGGGCCCTTCGCATCTCCCCGAGCTTTATGTTCAGATTACCAGCGATGACTACTCATTCTATGAATCCACACGACCGGGCAGCTCCGCAACCAGTTGGACCGTTCCCTCACCACTAGCCGAAGATTCCTACTCGGTATTCATCAACTATGAACACAAGGATTTTAAAAAGATTTCCACCACCGCGCCGACCAATTCCTCAGGCACCGCATTGACTGACTGGACCAACAAGTTCGGTATTGCCAGCTATACCTGGGTCGATTTCTCAGTCACCACCCCACCGACTGGTACCGCCCCGCTCGGAGCTGCCCTCGAAGCCTATTATCTGCCCTGGACCACCGGCGGCGGGGCCGACTGGTTCAGCCAGACCGACGACACATGGGACGGCGTCGACGCCGCTCAGAGCGGCCCGGTCGGCCTCGGCGAAACCTCCTGGATCGAAACCACCGTCACCAACAAAGGCACAATGCAGTTCTGGATAATGATCGATGCCGACGAAAACGACTACGTGAAAATCGAAATCAACGGTAGCAGTTATGACTATTTGTCGGAATATGCTGACTGGGAACCCTATGAATACAATCTGGATGCCGGCGATACCATACGCTGGACGTTCTCCAACGACGACGATTCGGGAATGGGCGCGGATGTCGCCTTCCTCGACCAGGTCAAATTCGGCGAATGGGGTGGACTTGGCTGGTTGGTCGATGCGCCCCAGCTGGAATGGACCACCGGCGGCGATGGAGACTGGGCCGAATCGTGGGAAGAGCCATACGATCAGATGGATGCTGCCGAAAGCGCCAACGGTTGGGACATCGGTACCGGCGGCGAATCGTGGATTGAAACCACCATCCAGGGACCCGGAACCTGCTCCTTCGCGTGGCAGATTCTGGCCGACACCGGCGACCACATCGACTTCGAGAAAAACGGCTCGCCCCAGGAATCCCTCTACGGGGAAGATGGATGGGACGTCATGGAGGTTACCCTGGATTCCGGCCCCAACACCCTACGCTGGACCTTCTGGAATAACGATGGTTCCGGAATGTCATACGACGCCGCGTTTCTTGACCAGGTCATCTTCACGCCCGCCGGTGCAGTGGAGCCGGACTATGAGGCCGACATGGATTTCAGGATCAGGTGCACCAAGGTCGGAACCAACGAGGTCTACTACTCCGTCTATCCCTCGATCAACGACTACGCGCCCACGAACTCCGAAATCGAGGTGGTCTCGCCCAACGAACTGTGCGGTGGCGGGCATCACGTCCTCTGGTATAACGTCTTCAACACCCTGGAGGATGTCATCGCAGAATGCCAGGCCGGACCGTGGACGCTCTACTACGACCGCGACACGCCGGAGGAAAAGGCGTTCACCTTCACCGTTACCCTGCCGACGCTAAGCACCAACGATCTGCCCCCGGTCAGCATCACCTCCCCAGTGCAGGGTGCCGTTGGCGTCTCGCCGAACCCGGCCTACACGTGGACGGGGCCCACCAACTACACCTCGCTGCGGGCATTCCTCTACAACGAGGAGCACGGCGGATACATCGATATCAGCCACTCCATGCCCGCCACGACCACCTCGTGGACCAATGCCGCGACGGCTCCGGAAGTCACCAACCGCTTCTTCGTAACCTACAACGACCATTCCTATTGGGATATTGAGATCTCCGACCCGCTTGATGCGTCGTCCAACCCGCTGAACTTCTGGAATGAGTGGACCTGGCTGGAATCGCAACATCGAATCACCTACGACGTCGGGGGCATCGTCCCGCAGCCCGTCACCATGTTGCCGCCCGCTCTCTTTGGGGGCAATATGGCTCTGTCGTTCCTCTCGCAATCCGGAGCGACACACTTCGTGGAATGGAGCACCAACCTCGTCACCGGCCCGTGGCTACCCGCCACGAACTTCCCCGGCGACGGCTCCACCAACATGGTCACCCTCCCGACCACCAACCCGGCCGCCTTCTTCCGAGTCGAGACGCAATAGTGCCGGACCGGGTCAAATGAGGAACACCCGCCGAATGGCAAAGACGCCGCCTCCGAACAGGCCGATCAATGCGAGACTGGTCGGTTCGGGGATCACATTCGCCTGGGTGGCAGCCCAGCCGACGGTGGCCTTGGTCATTTCGGTGGCATAATCGAGATCGACATACAGCGTTTCGGCGTCTTCCAAGGTCTGGAAACTTCCGTCGGCGGCGATCACATAATCGTTTGTGGTGTGGTAGTAGGGGTTTTCCGGCCAGTTGCTGCCATTCAACTCCTCCACCAGCAAGCCTGATGTAATTCCGGCATCGTTGAAGGCATGGTGGTCGGACCATTTCGAGGTTTTAGTTAGATCAAGCTCCAGCGTGGTATACTCCGTGATCGCATCCGCGAACTGGCCCTGCCATTCCAATCCCGTATCGTCCTCGATGCAGAGCGTGGCCGTGTTGTTGCCATTGTGGTTGTAGCCCACCATGTCGAACGAAGTCATCGAAACAATCTCGCTTTGCGCGGCGGCGGAGAGGCTTTGCATATAGTGCCACGAGCCGGTGTTGGTGTCCCACCCCGTTTCTTCGCGCCCGAAGATCACAAAACGAATGGTTTTTTCAAACTCATAGTTGCTGAGCACACGAACCGCTTCCAACAGACCGGCAACGCCGGTTCCGTTGTCCGCACCACCTGGGGCGGACGAACCGCCCGAATGGTTTTGCGTGGAGTCGATATGCGCACCGATGAGCACCACGCCTGCGCCGGGGGTGCTGCCAACGAGGTCGCCAACATAGTTGACCCCGCCCGAAAAGGCTTGGCCGTAGACATTGCCGGCACCAAGGAAGGAGGACATGGTGGATTGCACATAGGTCTGTGCCGCCAGCAAGTCCGGGGTTCCAAGGCGGCGGTCGTCACCTTCCTGAACCTTCAGCGGGTTCGGGATATATTCGTTACCGATCAGAAATTCCTGATAGCTGTCGAGTGCGGCGGTTGCGGCATTGTCTTTCGCAACCTGGCCGACAATTTCGCCAACATCGATAGCCGACGCTGCCAGTGCGCTGGACAGCACGAGGCCCAGCACCGTGCGTTTGATCATCTTCTTCATGGTATGGCCCGGTTTAAATCAGGAAGAACCTACGGACAAAGACGATCGCTACTGCGACGCTGCCGATCAAGCTCAGCGTCATCGGCTCCGGGATGGTGCCATACAGCATGAGGTTCGATCCCGTGCCGGTTATGATATCACCATTGTAATCCCCGTTCACCATGTTGGCCAATCCCGAGTAATCGGAAGAACTTCCCGGATAGTATCCATAGAGGCGGAATTCAATATCATTGCCGCCCAGCACTTCGAGGGCCGAAGCAAAGGTGGTATCGAAAAACACCTGTTCGTTATTGGCCGCAGAGGCCGTGCTATAGGTCGCCACATCCGACACAAACCCATCCTGGCTCGTGCGCAGCACCCAGTTCGAGGCACCGGTTCCCCCAAAATTGCCGTGGGTGAGCGACATAGAAATCCCTGAGATGGAAACATTGGTTCCGGCATCTGCCGTAACGCTGAACGAATAGTATTTATCAGTATTGTAGCTGCCCGTATCCCAGCCTTTGGCGGCAAAAGAACCTGGGTAGGCCCCATTGTTCCAGTTTTCTGTTGAAATCGGCGTCACCCCGGTGGCGCTCAGCGGGACGGCAGATAATCCCTGAGCAATGTTGATTGCGCTTGCGTCGGGGTCGCTGGGTCCATTGACACTGGCAATATCCCATTCCGCCAGCACGTCTGCGTGGGCTGCTCCCATCGACAGACCCAACGCGAGGAATACTCCAAGAAATCTGCCATTCATTTTTATCTTCCTATTCATTTTCTCATTCTCCGTTAGTTTATCATCATTTTGTCATCCGTGTGCAATGTCAGCTGTCTGGCCCTGCCGCCCAAAAACCAGACCGGCATTGGAAAATGCTTGGAGAACCCACGGGATCTCCCGCAATCCATCCCAGACCAGATTGAATACATGCAAAATACGTGCCATGAAATAAGCATTTAAGAGAGTGTGAATCTGCCCCTTGGTTCACGCACCGCATCGCCAGCGGAACAAGGGGTATGCAACCTGGATTGACATGCGGCTTCCGAAAAAGCCAGGGCAGTCGGCGAGTCAACGAACCCGGACGATGCCTGGACCGGCACGTGGACTGCCGCCACCAATTTCCTCGGAGACGGCGGCACCAAAATGTTCAGCCTGCCGAGCACCAATCCGGCAGCTTATTACCGTATCGAAACCCAGTAAAACGATCCAAAAGAGAGAGGGGGAGTCCAGAGGTTGGCCCGTTTCCAACTTCTGGATTTTTTTTGCATTTTTCCAGACATTGGAAACCCGGTGGTTTAAGGTTCGGGCCCTTGAATATTTAAGAAAGAACCCATTTTATGAGCGCACAGGAAGATAATACCGAAGTTGAAGTTGAAATCGTACCCGACCAGGAGGTTCCGGATCTGCTGCCCGTCATGCCGCTGAAAAATTTTGTTCTGTTTCCGCAGATGGTTGCCCCGCTGGTGATCACGACGGATGAATCGAAAAAGCTGATCACCGATCTCTCCACGAAAACGCCCCATTTCATTACAGCACTGCAGCGGAAAGAAGAACTCGACGAAGCCAACCTCACGAAAGATGACATCTACAAAGTCGGCTGCGTTGCCCGGTTGATCAAGACGCTGAATTTCCCCGACGGCTCCACTCACGTTCTCGTGGAGGGACTCTCGCGTTGCGAGCTCGCAGATCTCAATACCGACGAGGAATATCCGACCGCTCATTATCAGATGGTCGAGGATAAGGACGAAGACACGCTGGAATCCACTGCGCTGGCCCGCAATGCGTCCGAAAAGTTTCAACAGTTGATCGCCATGTCACCGAACCTGCCCGACGAGCTGAGCGTGGCGATGTTCAATATGGAATCGCCGGCCCAGCTGGCCGATCTGATTGCCACCAATTTGCCCATCCCGATCGATGTCCGCCAGAATCTGCTGGCCGACAACAGTCCCAGCCACCGACTCAAATCGCTGATGGAATTCCTGAACCGGGAATATCAGATTCTGAAACTCGGAAACAAGATTGAGAGCAAGGTCCACGAAACGTTCTCCAAAACCCAGCGCGAAATTTTCCTGCGTGAACAACTGAAAACCATTCAGGACGAGCTGGGTCAGGACGATCCTCAGGCCAACGAAATACTTGAACTCGAAAAGAAACTCGAAGAAGCCAAACTGCCGCAGGAAGCCAGAGAAGCGGCCGATAAAGAACTGCAGCGCCTGAAGTCGGTTCCGACCGCTTCGCCCGAGCACGGTGTGATTCGCACGTATCTGGATGTCATGGCTGAGCTACCGTGGTCTAAATCGACCGATGACCAGCTCGACATTCTGGCGGCGCAGAAGATTCTCGATAAAGACCACTACGGCCTCGAAAAGGTGAAAGACCGCATTCTGGAATATCTTTCCGTCCTGAAGCTGAAGAAAGACATGAAGGGTCCGATTCTCTGCCTCGCCGGACCTCCAGGGGTTGGAAAAACCTCGTTGGGGAAATCGGTGGCCCGCGCGCTCGGCCGCGAGTTTGCCCGCATGTCGCTCGGCGGGATGCACGATGAAGCCGAAATCCGCGGCCATCGCCGGACCTACATCGGCGCCATGCCCGGACGCATCATCGAAAGCCTGCGCCGCTGCGGCACCAACAACCCCGTCATCATGCTCGACGAGATCGACAAGATCGGGAAGGACTTCCGCGGCGATCCGGCATCGGCCCTGCTTGAAGTGCTCGACCCGGAACAGAACTCGACCTTTCAGGATCATTACCTCGATGTGCAGTTCGACCTTTCAAAAGTCCTCTTCATTACGACCGCCAATGTGCTCGATACCATTCCCGGCCCCCTGCGCGACCGTATGGAAATCATTCGCATTTCCGGCTACACGCTTCAGGAAAAAACCGCCATTGCGCGCCGCTACCTCGTACCGAAAGCCATCCGCGAGCATGGCCTGAAACGCGGCCAGGCAAAATTCGACAAAAAGGCACTCGAAGGGATTATCAGTGGCTACACCGCGGAAGCCGGCGTTCGAAACCTCGAGCGACAGGTGGCGAATGTCTGCCGCAAAATTGCGCGCGGGTTTGCCGAAGGTAAAACCCGGCCGGTTGAAGTCACCCCGCGCAAGCTCAAAGGTTTCCTCGGCCCCGTTAAAATTGAAAAAGACGTCGCCGAAAATGCCGCTATGCCCGGCGTGGTAACCGGCCTGGCCTGGACGCCCTATGGCGGCGATATTCTCTTCATCGAAGCCACCTGTATGCCCGGCAAGGGCGGACTCATCCTCACCGGATCGCTCGGCGATGTGATGAAAGAATCCGCACGCGCTTCGCTCAGCTATCTGCGCGCCAACGCCTCCACCTTCAAGATCGACCCCGCGCTGTTTGCGAAGAGTGATATCCACATTCACGTGCCCGCAGGCGCCACCCCCAAAGACGGCCCCTCGGCCGGCGTTGCCATCTCCCTGGCCATTCTCTCCATCCTGACCGACTCCCCGATCCGCCCCGACCTCGCCATGACCGGCGAGATTTCCCTGCGCGGCCGCGTGCTGCCGATCGGCGGGTTGAAGGAAAAGGTACTGGCCGCATCGCGCGCCGGAATCAGGCACATCATGCTGCCGGAAAAGAATAAGATCGACCTTGATGAGATTCCGGCCGATGTGAAAAAGAAGCTGACGTTTAAAACCGTTAAGAATATCGATCAGGCCCTGCGCTATGCGCTGAAGCTGTCGGATGATGGCGCAAAATAATTAGCAGCAAAATGATCATCCGTTGAGCAGTAATCATTTTGCTCTCAATCATTTTGCCATTTGTATTCGGAGGTACTCGTTTTGAAGAATCTGCTTTTAGGTATTTGTGTCGCCCTTTGTGTTATTTCCTGCGGGGCGGTGGAACAGCCGCCGGCGGATCAAATTCTGAAGATGGTTCAGACCAAACTCCCCTCGGACCCGATCAAACTCGTCGGATCACTGAAAGTGCGGACACGCAACGGCTTCACCAAGTCCAACCTGCCGGTGGAAATGAAACTCAACTGGGGAGCCGATCCCGCCACCGCCTTTTATCAAATTGATAAAGAAGCGCTGACCATCACCTGGCAAAACGGCGAACCGACTTATGATTTTTCCAATCCCCGGAATACACCGACCTCCGAAATTCTCGGCACCGGTCTCACCTGGGCCGACCTCAGCTTTTCCATGCTCTGGTGGCCCGACTCCAAACTCGTCGGCGAAGAAAAGAAAATCAACCGCGAAGCCTATGTTGTTGATATCCCGATGCCCGGCTCCGAAAACATCATGCGCCTCTGGATTGAAAAATATATGGGCATGGTGCTCGAAGCGCAGACCCTCGACAAAAAGGAAAAACAGCTTCGGCGCATGAAAATCAAAAGCATCAAAAAGATGGATGGCATGTGGGTGGCCAAAGACCTTGAAGTGCTCGATAAAAAAACCGGAAACAAAGCCACCCTCCAGATTTCCGACCTGGAATGGATGCCGAAGAAACCAACCGCCGCCGCCTTCGATGCGGCCGCATCCATCAATCAGCTCACCGTTGATCTCTACCGGCAGACCGCTGAACAGAAAGGCAACCTGTTCCTTTCGCCCTTCAGCATCTCGACCGCCCTCGCCATGGTTTATGGCGGCGCCCGGGGAGAAACCGATCAGCAGATGAACACGACGCTCCATTACGGCGGACAAGGGGCAACGCACCCCTCGTTTTCCCATCTTCGGAAAAGCCTCAACGCGATTCAGAAAAAAGGACAGGTCCAGCTCAACGTCGCCAACTCCTTATGGCCGCAGGTCGACTACGCATTCCTCAGCGACTATCTCGGGCTGACTAAAGAGTTTTACGGTGTCGAAATTGAGCCGGTGGACTTCAAACGTGAAACAGAAGCGGCCCGCCTGCGCATCAACAACTGGGTTGAAGCCAAAACCAACGATAAGATTAAAGACCTGCTCGAACAGGGATCCCTGACAACGGATACCCGGCTCGTACTCGCCAATGCCATTTACTTCAAAGGCAACTGGGCCAGCCAGTTCAAAAAAGAAGCCACACACAATGCGCCCTTTACGCTGCCGGCCGGGACAGAGGTTCAGGTCCCGATGATGGTTCAGACGGATGACGTCAACATCGCTTGGGCCGAAAATTTCCAGGCATTGGAACTCCCCTATGCCGGGGACGACCTTTCCATGATCGTTCTATTGCCAAACGATAAAAATGGAATGGCTGATCTGGAAAAGACACTCAGCGCCGCAATGCTGGAAGGCCTTCAGTTCAACAAACAGGAAGTCATGGTGCAGTTGCCGAAGTTTAAGTTTGAATGGAAGTTTGAACTCAGCAAAACCCTCAAAGCCATGGGCATGCCGATTGCGTTCTCCAACCAGGCTGACTTTTCCGGAATGGATGGTTCAAAAGGTCTCGCGCTCGACTTTGTGATTCACCAGGCCTTTGTTGAAGTAAACGAAGAAGGCACCGCGGCCGCGGCCGCCACAGCCGTCGGCATCCGCGCCACCAGCATGCCCCCACAGTTTACCGCAGACCACCCGTTCCTCTTCCTCATCCGGGACAACTCAACAGGAACCATCCTCTTCATCGGACGTGTCGCTGATCCGTCTGCGTAGACGAAGCATCTTGCTTCGTTTCGGTTGAACACAGGACATGAGTCATAGGATGAAAGGCTGAAGGCAACACCCGCGACACCATCCAACGGAGCTGGAAGCTCCGTCTACGAAAATGCGCTTGCAATACGAAAGGAAAACATATGAACGCCATCGCAAAACTTTTCCTCAGCCTCGGCGCCCTCAGCGGGGCGTTGGGCGTCATGATCGGTGCGTTCGGTGCCCATGGGCTTCAAGGTAAGCTTTCCGATAAGATGCTCACGGTTTATCAAACCGGCGTGCAGTATCACTTCTACCACACCTTTGCCTTGCTGGCCGTCGGCCTGCTGGCGCTGAAGTTTCAGTCTGGCCTGCTGACTTCCAGTGGTTGGAGCTTTCTGGTCGGCATCCTGCTTTTTTCCGGCAGCCTCTACGCCCTCTCCATCACCGGCATATCCAAATTGGGTGCCATTACGCCCATCGGCGGCCTCTTCTTCATCATCGGCTGGGTACTGCTGACGCTGGCTGTCTTTAAGGCAAACTAAATGGAGGGTCTCGCTGACCGAATTTATTCTAAAAGCAGGCAAACAGTATGAGAAACCGCACCTTCGAAGAGCGCTATCAGGAGAATGATATTCCGTGGGATCGGGATGCCGCGGACGAAAATCTGATCCGTGCTGTTGAGAAATTTAATATCCAGCCCTGCCGGGTGCTGGATCTTGGATGCGGTACGGGAATCAATGCCGTATGGCTCGCACAGCAGGGCTTCGAGGTCAGCGGGCTCGACCTCTCCCCCTCAGCGATCAAAAAAGCTGAAGAACGGGCGCGAAGTCAGAATATTTCCATGCATCTGTTCAGCTGTGACTTCCTCGATCGAAGCGTGGTGCGCGCGCCGTTTGATTTTATTTTTGACCGAGGATGCTTTCATTCCTTTGACTGCTTCGAAGACCGGTCCAGCTGCGCAAACCGTATCGCCGATCTGCTGACTCCGGGCGGGCGTTGGCTCTCGCTCACCGGCAATGCGGATGATGTGCCGCGGGAAGTCGGGCCGCCGACCATGAGCGCCACTGAGCTCGCTCAAATCGTGGAACCCCGGTTTGAGCTCCTCTCCCTTACCGCAGGCTGGTTCGGCGGAGATCAGAACGATCCTCCCAAGGCGTGGATTGGCCTCATGAAGAAGCGCGCTTGATAGCGTGTGATTTATGAACGCGAATGTTCCTTAAATTCCATTGCAAAAATCCCGCTTCCCAGAGAAGCTGAAGCCAGCTCAAAGCACGGAGGTACCCATCATGTCTCGCAACCCTTTTATCCCATGGCTGATCGCAATATGTTTCCTCATGTCAGCCCACTGGAGCATGGCAGAATCCCGCACCTGGGCAGGCCGAAACGGCAGTCGTACGGAGGCCGAGTTTGTTAAACAGATTGGATCCAACGTTCTGCTGAAGAAACCCGACGGGAACACGATTCGGGTTCCGATACAGAAACTTTCCGATCAGGATCAGCAGTATCTGAAGGATATCCAGAAGCCCAGGCAGTCATCCAGTTCGTTCAATGAGGTTCGGGATAACGCTCAGTCCGCCGAAATAAGGGACGCGCTTGAGGGAATTATTGAACGCGAACAGATGCCCGGCATGGTTGCGGCCATCGTTTCGTCCGACGGCGTGCTCGCCATCGGATCTGCCGGCGTGCGGAAAAACGGGAGCGATGAAGCGATTACGATAACGGACCAATTGCATATGGGCTCCAATACCAAAGCGATGACGGCCGTACTCATGGCAACACTGGTTGCTGATGGAACCCTCACCTGGGATACCACCCTGATCGAAGTGTTCCCTTCCATGAAGAACCGGTTTCATGCTGATTATCATAACGTCACCGTCTGGCAGCTGCTTACCCATACTTCCCGTTTTCCGAACGGTGCCGAAAACTGGAGGGCGTATGAAGGAACGAACCTTCGAAAGCAACGCCTGTCCCTTTTGAAGGACAATCTTAAAAAAGCGCCGCAAACACCCGCCGGTGTGCATCACTATTCAAATCTGGGTTACATGGCGGCCGGATCCATGGCTGAAGAGCTTACCGGAGAAACCTGGGAAACCCTGATGCAGGAACGCATTTTTGATCCGCTCGGGATGACCTCCGCCGGCTTTGGCCCACCGGGGAAACAAGGCAGAATCGAACAGCCCTGGGGACACAACCGAACGGGCGGCAGTTGGCAGCCTTTTCAGACCGACAATGCCGCTGCTCTGGGCCCGGCCGGGACCGTACACTGCTCCATCGAAGACTGGGGAAAATTCGTGGCGCTTCAGTTTTCAGAGAGCAACGCCCTTAATCTGAATCGGGACCTCCTGGACAAACTGATCACCCCCGTCGGGACCTATGCCGGCGGATGGGGTATTTCCACCCGGGGTTGGGCAAAAGGAACGGTCCTGTCTCATTCCGGCAGCAATACAATGTGGTTATCCCCCGTCTGGGCAGCCCCCAATATTAATCGGGCCTATCTGGTGGTCACCAATTCCAAGGATGACAAATCATCGAAAATCTGCGACCAGATGATCGGCACCCTGCTCAAAATCGATCAGGGCAATTAATCAGGCCACCGGCTCAGCGTTCTTTGATTCTTCCTCTCGGAAGAAACAGTGTGATGCACGAGGTTAGCCCAAGGAAGACCGCTGAGCCGGCCAGGGCCCAGAGGACGCCGCCCCACTGAAAGAGCAGTCCGGACAGCAGAGTTCCGATCAGCCGCCCCATGGCGTTGGCCATGTAGTAGAAGCCCACATTGACCGCCGCTTTCTCGCCATCGGCATAGTCGAGCACCAGAAAAGAGTGAACGCTTGAGTTGAGCGCAAAGACGGCTCCGAAGAGGAGCAGTCCGCCCACAACGACGATGTGGGTTGCCATATCCTGAGCGAACAGAACGGCGATCAGGCTCATGATTCCAGTCAGCATCAGCGAAATGACCAGTGCCGATTTTCCACCGGGAGCTTTGCCTTTGGTGAAGTGTTTCATCACCACAGGTGCGGAGGCCTGTACCGCGCCATAGCCGATAACCCAGAATGCCATGAAGCTTCCCACCTGGGCGGAGCTCCATTCAAATGCGGACGCCAGAAAAACGGGAATCGCCACCACGAACCAGATGTCGCGCGCGCCGAATAGAAAGACCCGGGCCGCCGAGAGAATTTTGATTTCCCGCTTCTGTTCGAAGAGTCCCTTTAATTTGCTCTTTGCTTTTGCCGCACCGATATCGCGGGGAAGCAGCGCGAGCGAGGAGAAGAGCGCGAGGAAGATGATCCCGGCCAGTGTCCAGAGCGCATAGTCAAAGCCGAGCTTCTGGAGCAGAAAGCCGCCCACAAAAAAACCGGCGCCCTTGATCGCGTTCTTGGAGCCGGTTAAAACCGCGACCCACTTAAACAGTGAAGAACTCTGGTCTTCGGGCACCAGAAATTTAACCGCCGTTTTCGAACTCATCTTCGTGAGATCCTTGGCGATACCCGAAAGTGCCTGAATGGCCATCACAAAGGGAACCGCCACCGCCGGAGCCCAGTCCGGGTTCATAAACGTTAGCCCGATCAGCGCCAGCGGCTGAAGCGCCAGGCCCCACACCAGCGTTGATTTCAGCCCGAACCGGTGCGCCAGCCATCCGCCGAACAGATTGGTGACGATGCCGAAAAACTCATAGAAGAGAAACAGAAACGCCAGCGTAACGGCTGAATAGCCGAGTTCGTGGAAATAGAGGAGCACCAGCATGCGCAGGGCTCCATCCGTCAGCATAAACGACCAATATGCTCCCGTTACCGTGGCATATGAGCGCAGCTCCTTCATGAGGACCTTCCTTGTTTTATTTCAATCATTTTGCGTTGAAGAATGATTCAACCTTATTGAGCTTCGATAACAAATTGCCGATTGATGATTTCCGATTGAATAGCAGGTATTCCTCCGCATTTAAATCAGCAATCATCAATTGCAAATCGCCAATCTGCTGCGAAGCAGCATTAGCCGAGTCTCGCAATCTTTTCGCAGAAGTCGGCCATGCGGTTTACATAGCCCACTTCGTTGTCGTACCACGCGATCAATTTGATCTGTGTGCCGTCGTTCACCATCGTCGAAGGGGCATCGATAACGGACGACCGGATGTCATCCTTGAAGTCCACCGACACCAGCGGACGCTCTTCGTAGCCCAGGATATCCTTCAGATAGGTTTCCGAGGCCTCTTTGAGCAACGCGTTCACCTCTTCAGCCGTGGTTTCACGCGCCACTTCAAACACGCAGTCGGTGATGGATGCATTCAGCAACGGAACGCGCACCGCCAAGCCGTTCAGTTTTCCCTTCAGCTCCGGATAGATCATGGTGATGGCGGTGGCCGATCCCGTGGTGGTGGGGATCAGCGACTGCGAACAGGCCCGCGCCCGGCGCAGGTCTTTGTGCGGCGCATCGATAATGGTCTGGGTGTTGGTGATGTCGTGAATGGTGGTGATGACGCCGTGCACGATGCCGAGCTTTTCTTTAATCACCTTCACCACCGGGGCCAGGCAGTTGGTGGTGCAGGAAGCGGCGGTGACCAGGTCATGTGTGGCCGGATCGTACTGATCGTCATTCACGCCATAGACGACATTGAGCGCCCGTCCTTTAACCGGTGCGGATACGAGTACTTTCGGCACACCGTGGTCGTAGTAGGGCTGAAGCGAGGCCTCATCCTTAAATTTGCCGGAACACTCCACCACAATATCAATGCCGCTTACGTCAATCTCTGCCGGGCTGGCCCCATTACTGAACCGGACCTCCTGACCGCTGACCGTGATTGTATCGCCAGCAACCGAAATCTCGCCCGTGCCCCATTTCCCATGGACCGAATCAAACTCGAGCAAATGGGCGGCCGCAGCGGCATCCCCTTTCAGCTCATTGATGGCAACGATATCAAATTCATCATTCCCGAAAGCGGCCCTAAAGAAGAGACGCCCCATTCTGCCAAACCCATTGATCAATACTTTCTTCTTCGCCATCTTGTTCTCCTGTAATTCCGTTTTATTCCTCGCAGAGGCGCGGAGTCCGCAGAGCTTTCAAACTTTAGATCTTTCCTCCGCGATCTCTGCGTCTCTGCGAAGAAATAATTATTTTAAGGGCAGCAACTCTCGCCGCGCTGCTGGCGGCACAAATCCTCGCGGGTGATGCCCACAATTTTCTTCAAAGCCTGGAAATCGGCAACCAGCTGTTCGTCTCCAGCCAACGAATGTTCCAACCATTGGAACAGGTCTTCCGAGCCTACTGGTTTCAGCAACCGGTAATAGACCCACCGGCCATCCTTGCGACTTTTGACCAGACCGGATTTCTGAAGAATGCCCATGTGACGCGATGCCGTTGCCCCGCTTACTTTGAGAAATTCCGTAATTTGACAGGCACAAAGTTCGTCAAACCGCCATAAAGCGGCAATGACCCGCATCCGGTTTTTATCCGACAGCGCCTTCAGAATGCTCAGTGTGGTTTCCATGCACGCGTTTATATTTAGTTACTTAGCTAACTGTCAAATTATAATGCAGAAAAATGCCCGCCCGCTCGGCCGGGGTCGCCTCGCTTGCCCTCTTAGGGCGCGGTATAGATCAGATAAAGCCCGCCGAGCAGCACCAGCATCCCGCACACCTTTTTCAGACGAAAAGCTCCGCGGGAACGTTCGTTCCACTCCTTATAGCGCTGGGACCAACCCACGCACACACCGGCCAAAGCAATCACCCCGCAATGGCCGATGCCGTACATGAGTAACAAACTTCCCGCATAAACCGGCTGCTCCGCGCCAAGCTTGAATGAAATCCCCAGCATGGGCGCCATATAGGCAAACGAGCACGGACCGAGTGCAATCCCGAAAATCAGCCCCAGCGTGAATGCGGCTAACAAACCTTTGCGTTTTTCACCGGCATGCTCCGGCTTTTTCCAACTCAGCGGCACCACGCCCAGCAGGCCCAGACCGACATAAAAAAAGATGACCGCCACCACATAGTTTGCATAGGCCCCGAGATCACCCATCATCCGCCCGGCGGCCGCCGTCGCAAATCCAATGACGGCGATCGTGACCAGAATCCCTACCGAAAACAGCGTCGAAATTCCCAACGCCCGCTTGGTCGATGTTTTTCCCTGATCATCAATGAATCCGACAATTAGCGGAATACTCGCCAGATGGCACGGGCTCAGCAAAATGCTGAGAATCCCCCACACCAGCGCTGCACAAAGCGCAATCGCCGGCGTACTCTCCACCGCCCGAGTTAATGCTGAAAATAACTCACCCATAATAATTCCTATTTAACACCCGCTTCGCTAAAGCCACGAAGAACACCAAGCCCCCTCCTTCGTGCTCTTTCTGCCTTTGTGTTTAATCAACTGTTGAAAAGTCGAAACCCAGTTCCTTCCACTTCGCGAGCATATCCTCCCGCGAAAAGAATCCTTCATGACGAAACAGCTCCCGGCCTTCAGCATCATAAAAAATCTGCGTCGGGATCATACGGATGCCATACTTTTCCGACACCCCCTCGGTTTCCCAGACATCGATAAACTCCACATTCAGCTGACCCGCAAAGGTCTCTTTCATCTCATCGAGGATCGGCGCCATTGCTTTGCACGGAACGCATTTCCCGGCTCCAAGGTCCAGCAGACGAGGCAATGACTTTGCGGCGGCCGGCGCTTCACCGCCAGTTCCTTCGGACACCATTTTTTCAGCAGGAAACGGTAAAATGCACATACCGCTTTCGCAACCCATCGTTTCCTGCGCTGCTTTCTTTTTATTTTTGATGCCCACTACGGCCACCACCGCGATGATCAACAGCACAACCGGTACTATATTCTTCTTCATGTGTTTTCCTGCTTCACTTTCTATCTTAACAACGTCGCGCCCAGGTCGGCAATCCGCGCCACATTCGCTTCGCTGATTTCCGTTTGCCCCTTTGTAAATCCCTGATCCGTCACCAACAGATGCTCAAACTCATTGAAGCCGGCCTGCTCCAGCGTTGCCTTCACACAATTGAGCGGGCAGCCGTCGATCGCCAGAATCTTTTCAGCCGTCCCGGTCTTCTTCAAAATCGGCTCAACCTTTCCGCCGACACCGGCCATACAGAACATGCTTCCGGTTCCGTCCCGGCTCATTTTCCGTGCGGCCTGATCGGCCAGGGCGCCGACATCCGCCGCCCCCGAACAGGCAAACACCAGCTTCGGTCCACTACTGCATACTTTTTCATTCGCATTCATGGTCTGCTCCTTCACATATACGGTGCAGAGCACCGTTTCAGATTAAAACACCAGATTAAACAACCAGCCGACAATCAGAATTCCGATGGCGGCCGTCGCCACAAAGATGGCGATCAGTCGAGGCTTCATTACTTTACGCAGCAAAACCATTTCCGGAACCGACAGGGCGGTGACGGCCATCATAAAAGCCAGCGCGGTCCCGAGCCCGACGCCCTTACCAATCAGCGCCTCCGCAATCGGTATGGTTCCAAGCGCATTCGCATAAAGCGGGATGCCGGCAATCACGGCAATGACCACACTCAGAGGATTATCGCTGCCCGCATATTTTGCTAGAATCTCTTCCGGCGCCCAGCCATGGATCGCCGCACCGATGCCGATGCCGATCAACAGATAGATCCACACCTTTTTAATAATATCCAGCGTATGCTCACCGGCATAAGCCAACCGCT
This sequence comes from Pontiellaceae bacterium B12227, assembly GCA_029432775.1. Classification (GTDB taxonomy): domain Bacteria; phylum Verrucomicrobiota; class Kiritimatiellia; order Kiritimatiellales; family Pontiellaceae; genus Pontiella. Next base: position 45,616 of record JAROAZ010000030.1, read on the forward strand.
CTTTCTGCGTCATATCCGGCCGGACTTTATTAAACCCTTCTCCGTTGAAAACGGCCTCTTCCAGATGATTCTCCGGTTTAAAGCGCCCGATAATCATTCCGCTGACCACGCCGATCAGTACGCCCATGCCCGCATAGGCCAAGGCCACCTTCCAGCCGAACGCCGCCCACAGCACCGCGAACGCCGCCTCGTTCACAATCGGCGAGGTCACCAGAAACGAAAACGTTACACCCAGCGGAATGCCCGCTTCAATAAAGCCGATAAAAATCGGTACCGAAGAGCAGGAACAGAACGGGGTAATGATGCCCATCAGCGATGCCGCCACATGCGCCTTCGGGCCATGGATCTTTTCCAGCATCGCCTTCGTCTTCTGCGGCTGAAAATAGGAGCGCAGATAAGAGATCACAAAAATCATAAACGACAGCAGGATCAGAATCTTGACCGTGTCGTAGAAAAAGAAATGGACGCTTTCTCCCAGGTGTGTTTCGCGTGACAGGTGGAACACATTTTCCACCAGCAACGTCATTAAATTATCTAACCAAGTAAACATCGTACTTCTCCGCTCAAAGGTCTGTGGGTCGAAGGTCTAAAGTCGTCGGAACAGTTCTTCCAGACCTTGGACATTTGACTTTCCGACCGTTGACTCCTTATTTCAACAGCTCCGCCTGCTCTTTTGCATTGCTCGCAAGCACTGCTTCCACACAGCTCATAAAATTCAGCACACACGGAACCTTCAGCTTATACCAAACCTGCTTCCCGCGCTTATCGTCTTCCACGATCCCGGCCTGCTTCAACACCGACAGATGTTTGGAGATGGTTGAAAAGTCGACGTCGATCTGATCCACAAATTCGCACACGCACATCTCGCCGACCGACAGCTGCTCCGCCATCCACAGCCGCGTCGGATGCGCCAGCGCTTTCAGCACCTTCGCCTTCGCCTCATACAGATTTTTTTCCTTAGACGTCATAGTGACTTCCTTAAATTGTTATTTGGCATAATAACCAAATATGTAAAGTTGTCAACCGACGAATGATTATTTCCTCGCAGAGCCGCTGAGTACGCAGAGGAAGGATAAAGGTTCAAAAGCTCTGCGCTCTCTACGCCTCTGCGAGGAGTTAAGCTAGAATGAAGGCACGAACTTCGCCGAGCGTATCAAAGACCGGTACGCCAGTGCTTTCGAGGCGCGGGCGGTTGTTATGACCGCAGGCGACGAGCGCGCAGTTTACCCCCATGGCTTCGGCCACTTCATAATCGTGCAGCGTATCGCCGATGAACAGCACCTCAGCTGGATCAGTTTCCAGCCGTTGGATATATTTTTTCCCGTTCTCCACTTTGCCGGCGGCATAGATATCGTTCAGGCCGATAACATCGTCAAAATACTCCAACAGCTGGAAATATTCCACCGACTGCATGAGCGTGTCCTGCTGATAGGCCGACAGCACCGCCTGCGAAATTTCCAAGGTTTGGAACTCCGCAATCAGCTCCCGCGCACCGGCATGCAGCGGGCATTCATAGCGCCGTTCGGTATATTCGGCGATAAACTCTTCGGCCAGCGTTTTGTAGGAATCTTTGGCGTAGTCGAAGCCGAGCTGGCAGTAATATTGATCAACCGGGAAACAGAGTTTTGCCCGATACGTATCGATCGTAATCGCCGGCAGGTTCCGCCGCTGCAGCATGTGATTATTGATTTCCGTACAGAGCCACGTGTCGTCCCACAGCGTGCCGTTCCAGTCCCAGATGATGTGCTTGAATTTCATCGCTGAAACATGCGGATTATTTGCCTCAAAGAACACAAAAAATCACAAGAAGAGTTTTGTGCAGCCGCCAACGGCAGCCTTTGTGCTTTTTGCGGCTAAATGTGTCAGGTAGTGAGTGCTGTCGGGATCGAACATTAACCGTCACCGGTGCGACGTAGCGATCTTCAGAGCCAAACCGACAAAAACGGTACCCGCCGCTTTGTGCAGTATCGATTGTGCGCGCGGTGATTTATTCAACCATTCACCGAGCGCCCCCGCCGCAAAAGCAATCATGATCATCACCCCCATTCCAGCCACAAAGAACAGTCCGCCCAGCGCAAGAAACTGAGGGAATAAGGGGCCGCGCGCCGGATCGGTAAACTGCGGAAGAATGGCCAGGAAGAAGATGGAAACTTTGGGATTTGTCACATTCATGATGATGCCGCGGACATAGAGCTGGCGCAGGGTACGGCGCTGGCCGGTTTCGCCTCTCAGCGATTCATCCGTGGTGCGGAAGGCCTGCCACGCTAAATAGAGCAGATACCCAGCGCCGAACAACTTGAGCGCATTAAACGCCGCTTCCGATGCCTGGAAAATCGCCGCAACGCCGAACGCCACGGCCAGCGTATGCACCATCAGCCCGGTGCAGAGTCCAAGCGACGTAAAAATACCCGCACTCTTCCCATGCACCGCCGACTGCGTCAGCACAAAGATATTATCCGGGCCCGGCGCCAGCGAAAGCAGCGTCGCCGCCAACAGGAAAGTTAAAATAGTTTCCAGATCAAGCATGATGAGATGTTAGCCACAAAGAACACAAATATACACAAAAAGCTTTTTTTGATGCCGGCGAAGTCGGCCGTTGTGCCTTTTCGTGGCTGAAATTCTAGGACTCGGCTTCCAACCGGATAAAGTTCATCTGTTGGGAGCGGTCAATATTCGGCGGTGGAACGGTTCCTTTCGCCGCGTCGAGAGATTTGATCAGCCACGCCATGTTTTCGCCAAGGTTGTCCATGGTCTGCATGCCTTCCACATCGTGCTCCACCTCGCCGCAAGCCGCACCGTACACCATGTTCCAATAGCTGGACGTTGCGATCGGCATCTGTGAGATGGAAAAGAAATGATGCATGGTATTAATCGTGTGCTGCGAGCCGCCGCGTCTGACGGCCGATACCGCCGCGCCGACCTTTCCGGCCAGCACACTGCCGTTTGCGAGCGTCACATAGCCCGCGCGATCAATCAGCGCCTTCATCTCGGTGGAAACATCTGAAAAATAGGTCGGCGAGCCCAGAATAATTCCATCAGCGTCAATCATCTTGGCGATGACGTCGTTCATGACATCGTTTTTAATGATGCACAGATTGTCCTGATTTTCAAAACACTTGCCGCAGGCCATGCAGCCGCGCAGCGGCTTGCCGCCGATCTTCACGATCTCGGTTTCAATGCCGTGTTTTTCCAATCTCCTGCATACCCGCTCCAGCAACAGCTGGGTGTTGCTCTCTTTCCGCGGACTTCCGTTAATTGCAACAACTTTCATGATGAGACTCCCTGCTTGTCAATGGTTTGTATTCTCCGGAACGCCCAGTTTGGTCATCCCCCATTCATGCATTAATTTCAGGATCGGAAACGCGCTTTTACCCAGCTCAGTGAGGGCATATTCCACGCGCGGCGGCACTTCAGGATAGACGGTCTTGCTGATCAAACCGTCGTGCTCCAGTTCGCGCAACTGCTGCGAGAGCATTTTCTGGCTGACCCCGGGGACGACCCGCTCCAGTTCTGAATACCGTTTGGTGCCGTCGTTGAGATGCCAGAGCATCAGGCATTTCCACTTGCCGCTGAGCAGGTCCATGGAGACTTCCACCGGACAGTGGTATTTTTTTCCGTTCCATTCGATCATCGCACGTATTCCTTCAAAAAAGTTTTTCCCGTTTTCCGTCCGCACAACGGTAATCCCGACATTTTGGTTCGTACCGGACCAAAAAGTGCCCTCTTGCGCGTTTTGCGCAAAAGCCTATAACAGCAACCAATCCAACGCCCAAGGAGAGAACATTGAATATCTTAATGAAAAGTACTGTGATTGGAAGCCTGCTGATGGCGGGAAACCCGGCCAGTCTGGCAACACCTGACCAGCACCCTGCACCCAAACCAAACAAAAACCAAAGGACAAACACCATGACCTACCCTAGAACATTTTCCCACATCGGCATCTCAGTGACCGACCTCGAACGCGCCGTCGAGTTTTACACCTCCGTGCTCGGTTGGTACGTCATCATGCCTCCCACCGAAATCAAAGCCGACGATTCCGCCATCGGCATCATGTGCAACGACGTCTTCGGCGAAGGCTGGGGCAGCTTCAAAATTGCCCACCTGGCAACCGGCGACAAAATCGGAGTGGAGATTTTTGAATTCAAAAATGCCGAACAGCGCGAGAATAACTTTGAGTACTGGAAAACCGGCGTCTTCCACTTCTGCGTGCAGGATCCCGATGTTGAAGGCCTCGCCGCAAAAATTGTGGAACACGGCGGCAAGCAGCGCATGCCGGTCCGCGAATACTATCCCAACGAAAAACCCTACCGCATGGTCTACTGTGAAGATCCCTTCGGAAATCTGATCGAAATCTATTCCCACAGCTACGAACTGACCTATTCTGCCGGGGCGTATCAGGACTAGTACTTATTATACCAGAGCGAAGGCTTTGATCACTACTCGGCTAATCCAGCAATAAAATGTCCGACTTTCTGCCCGATGGTGTGGCCTTCCGTTTCCATCTGCGGCGCACTGGAGCCCCAGCCGATGCCTCCGGCACATTCCCTGAAATCACAGATTTTTCTGCCGGCGGCATCCGCCAGTTGCCCCTCAATACAAACCTGACTTTTACCGGTACCGAATCCGATCCAGATCCGCGCGGCCTGGCTTCCCGAGTCGATTAACGTAAATCTACCATCCAGCACCAAGGCGTTTTCAGGAGCCGCAATCCCTGAGGTCTCCAGCATAACGTTACTGAAACCTTTGCCTCTCAAGGTATGTACAATATCGGCCGTAACGAGATGGGGTATCGATGCTGCGATCGCCAATGAAGTATCCTCATCCGGCAGAATTTTCATTTCCGTATTTTCTGTCGAAAATAACTTCACGTAAATGGGTGAAGATTTGTCTATGGAATCTGCATAAATATGGCTTTCGCTCAACGGAGCAGCGCTACTGCCTCCGGATGATGTGGAGCATCCGCTGACAACGCCCAATCCGACCAGCCCCAAACCCAGCAACATCATTTTCTTCATTATTGCCTCCAGATTTATTAATTACCGTTCCATTCATACCAAGGAGATTCTAAGCTTCCGGTTAGATTGAGGCACGTATAAAAATGTACAAACCCGCGGGAGCGCCCCGTCCTTAATTCGATCATGCGGATCCTGTTACGATATTTTAGCAGCTACCACGAAAACGTCTCGAGAATCTCTTCATGTGTTTCAGAATGCTGTCTGATCGCGGCGTCCACTTTCTTCAGAAACATCTGCCGAGCATGCGGCAGGCGGCCTTTCAGGGGAACGATGTTATTGCCGTGATCGCCCCAGTAAAAGGAGTCGAAATCATTTAGATTTTCGAGCAGGTATTTTTCCTCCTCGAGCACCTGGCGCCGGGTCGGCATAACAAATTCACCGCGCTCCATTTCCTGTTCGAGTTCCGTGCCCGGCTGAATCGCCAGTGCCATCGGCGCGATCTCTTCGGGCTGGATAATGTTCAGCAGGTCCACCGTCGCCTTGATGTGTTCCTTCGACCGGTCGCGACCGCCGATGCCGAAGATGAACGAAGCCAGCACCCGAATGCCGGCGGCCTTTGCATTGGCTGCGCCTTCAATCGCTTCTTCAGGCGTCATACCCTTCTTGATATTTTCCAAGGTCTGGACATCGCCCGACTCCAGGCCGACATAAGCCATATCCAGGCCAACCGCCTTCAGCTGTTTCAGCTCTTCGACCGATTTTCGACGCAGGTCGTTATACCCCGCATAGAGCGAAATTCGGCTGCACTCGGGGAACGTTGCCTTCACCTTTTCCAGGATCGGCAGCAGCTTTTCCGTTTTAAGCGCCAGCACATTGCCGTCGATCAAAAAGATCTCGTCAACCTGACGATAATATTTCCGTGCCTCTTCAATATCGGCAACAACCTGTTCGACCGGTTTCACGCGAAACTTCTTTTCGCGGAACATATCGCAGAAGGTGCATTGATTATGCGTGCATCCAATGGTCGTCTGGATCAAAAGGCTGTTCGCCTCCATCCAGGGTCTGTAAATTTTTCCTTCGTAGTCCATTTGTTTCTCCAAAACAGATAAAGACATTCCTCGCAGAGACGCAGAGTACGCAGAGCAGATCCACCTACTCTTCTCTCTGCGCTCTCCGCGTCTCTGCGAGAAAAAAATTAATTAAGAAGTAGTTCGATGGTGCGGACGACTTCTTTACGGATGGCCGGGTTGAGGGCATCGGGGTGCGGGTCGGCAAAACGCTTCGAGTCGTTATCGTAATAGGTGCCGGATGCGTCAGCAAACTCATCCGACAGCGCCGCACGGCATAGAATATCCACACCGATATTGATATCGTTCCCCGCAGTTCCAAAACCTTCTCTGACCATTTTGGTACCGAGCAGAGAGCCCGGATTTACGGCCACAATCATCGGCCCAGGCTTCTGCGCCATATCCATTGACCACATCGTGATGGCCAGCTTGCTCTGCGCATAGGCCGGCATATCGCCGAGACTGCGTTTCCCGGCCAGCGCATTCAGATCCACCGGCGACTGCGCCGCCGAGGAAAGGTTCACTACGCGCCCGGAGTTTCCAAGCATTGGAAGCAACTTCCGGGTCAACAGATATGGAGAAACGGCATTCACTACAAACCGCACATCCAACCCGTTCGCCAATACCGGCTCCGGAACCTTTAAAACGCCGGCGTTATTAATCAGCACATCCAATGAGGCATGCTTTTCAGCAATCGTTGCAGCCAGTGCTTCCACTTCGGCGAGGTCGGAGAGGTCGGCCACATAGCCCTCACAATTCAGTTCGCGGCTCACGGCCTCAACTTTGGCCGCACTGCGTCCATGCACCAGCACGGTGTGTCCCTGCTTCACCAGTTCCCGCGCGGTTTCCAGTCCGATTCCATCCGTTGATCCGGTAATGAGTATCTTTTTCATATTCAACCTCCTGCTGTACCGCAGGTATTTTGGCCACAAAAAACACAAGAAGTCACAATAAATACAGAGCTCGCCTTCGTGCCTCTTTGTGTTCTTTGTGGCGATTAATTTCCTAGTTCTCGATTACAACTTTACCAATGGCCTGCCCGCTCTCGAGACGGGCGTGTGCTTCACCAACCTGATCGAGCGTATAGGTGTTATCATCCAGCAGCGGCTTCAATCCTCCGGCTTCCACAATCTCGGCAAGTGCCTTCAGGATTCTTCCATGCTCTTCGCGCTTAAAGTTATTAAGCATCGGGATAAGCATGAAAACCACATGCAACGACAGTCCGCGGAAGTGCGCCATGGTCAGGTCCAGCTCACAGAGTGTGACCGTGGTGGCCACATCGCCATTCAGCGCGGCAGCATTAAACGAGTTGAGCAGGTTGGCTCCGCCTACCGTGTCATAGACCACATCAAAACCCGCGCCGGCAGTATACCTGGCCACATAATCGTCAACCTTTTCGGTCTGGTAATTAATGGCCGTCGCACCCAGCTCTTCGATCAGCGCCTGCTGGCTTTCACCACCGGTCGCATAGACGTCTGCACCGAAATATTTAGCGAGTTGAACGGCCACATGCCCCACGCCGCCGGTGCCGCCCTGAACCAGTACCTTCTGACCGGCTTTGGTGCCTGCACGCTTCAGCCCTTCATACGCGGTGATTCCGACCAGCGGCAGCGCCGCAGCTTCTTTCATGGAAAGGTTCTTCGGTTTATGCGCAATCAGCTTGGCATCGGCCGCAATATATTCTGCCAGGGTTCCCGGCAGATCCGCGAGGCCGCCCGCACAGCCGCACACGTCATCACCGACCGCATAGCCTTCAACGCCTTCGCCGACGGCCTCGACGGTACCGGCAAAGTCCATCCCCAGCAACGCCGGGGTGGCCGGCGACAGCGGCAACGCCTCGCCCATATTGCGGATCATCGTATCCACCGTGTTCACGCTCGATGCCGCGATCTTTACCAATACTTCACCCGCCTTCGCTTCGGGTGTTGCGACTTCTGCAGCTTCAAAAACTGAGTCTGCGCCATAACTGTTTAATACCATAGTTTTCATTTTCTTATTCCTGTTCGTTTTTTTGATTAGTTTATTTCCTGAACGGCCATGACGAGATCGTTCCAGTTGCGCTGGTTTTCGAGGTCGTGCTCCATCGCTTTATCATCGGCGACCTGGAAGCGTTTAACCGCCGGTGTTTTGCTGGTCGCCTGATAGAGCCAGTAGGCCTCCGCCTTAAGGGCTTCATCGATCGGTTTATCAATCGATTCATAAACCATCTGTTTACAGGCATGGATGGATTCCGCCGGAAACTTCGAAATACGCCGGGCCAGCTCATCCACGTAAGGACCGATTTCATCCGCCTCAAACGCTTTGTTGATGGTGCCCATGGCTTCGGCTTCGTCGGCGGTAAAGTCGCGGGCGCTCAGTATAATTTCGAGAGCACGGCCGAGGCCGGTCTGACGCGCCATACGCGATGCCCCGCCGCCGCACGGCAGAATGCCCATGCCGACTTCCATCTGCATAAACTTAAACTTGCCGCGAACCGCAAATCGCATGTCGAGCGCCAGCGCCAGCTCGTGGCCGCCGCCACGGGCAAACCCTTCCAGTTTCGCAATCGTCGCCTGCGGCACTTTGCTGATGCGTTCACAGACCGACTGCAGATCGAGCAGCTGAGCATCATCGCGGGAAACCGCTTCGGTCGACATGTCTTTCAGCAGCTCGGTGTCATAGTGGCAGACCCAGATTTCCGGATTGGCCGACTGGAAGACGACCACCTTGGTGTCGCGGTCCCGCTCGAGGCGCATGGCCAGACTGTTCAGATCGGCCAGCATTTCCTGCCCCTGTACGTTAACCGCACCAAAGTCAAATGTGACGTTGAGAATACCTTCGTTCTGTTCGGTCGTGAATGTGGTGAATCCCGCATATTTCATTTTACTCTCCTGGTTGGTTAAGTTGCTTTCGTTTGATGGAGAGCAAGGTAGAACGAGATCCTGGATTTGGGAAATTCCCTGTTTTCATGGCACCTATTCACAAAAGCGATAGATCTGAATTCCCTAGCAAAAACGATGTTTTTCAGAGCAAATGGACGAAAACATCAGGATGATTTTTCGCTTTTTATGTGATTATCCTGTCATTGCATGATCCTGTCTGCATACAAATGCACACCTGAGATGAATATGAAAAACAGCAGAATCAAACTCGAAACCGACCTCAATACCCTGCGTTCCCTGATTGCGGTCGTGGAGGAAGGCGGCTTTTCAGCCGCAGCAAAAAAGGTGCACCGCACGCAGTCGGCCGTCAGCGTTCAGATCGCCAAACTCGAAGAGCAGCTGAACACCAAACTGCTGGAGCGCACTAGCCGTTCCGTGCAGCTGACGCAGGCCGGCGAAACCTTCCTGAGCTATGCCCGCCGCATTCTCGAACTGTCCGATGAAGCCACATTCGCCGTCAGCCCCTGGGATCATAAAGACGAGCTGCGTGTCGGCTTTGCCGAATACCTTGCCCCGCAGCACTTGCAATCGGTGGTTTCCGGTTTCCGGGAACAGCATCCCAGCTGCGATCTCAGCCTGGTGCTCGGCCTCGGCGGCCCTTTGCTGGAAATGCTGGAAAAAGGTCAGATTGACCTCGTCATTGCCGGCCCGGAAGGCAACAACGGAGAAGTACTCTGGGAGGAGCAGCTCGTATGGACCGGCACCTGCGATGCGCCCGACGATTCCACAGTGCCCATGAAACTGATCACGATGCCGCCACCCTGCCTCTACCGCAAACTGGCCTACGACTCACTCACCAAAATTTCCAGACCATGGAAACTCTCCATCGAAGCCAATTCATTCGAGGCGGTCCAGTCTGCCATCCGCGCCGGCCTCGGCGTAACGGTTCTTCCGGAAACCGCCATCCGTGAAGACATGACGGTTATTGAAGAGCTGCCGGACTTACCGAAAACCACCGTCAACAGCTACATGAGCCCCGCCGGTACCCACGCCTTCGCCCAGCCCTTCATCGACTACCTCGTCTACTCCGCCGGGAAGGAAACAATCAGCGCGTAAATTTTATAATGCGGTTATGAGAAGCAAACCCGGCACGACTAATCGCCTTTTGCGCGCCTGTATTTCCTGCTTCGGTTGAGCAGATAGGCTTCAGCCCTCTGGATTCAGCTATGGCAACAAGGCCTTTCAACATTTTCGTTGCGAGGCCCTTTCCCCGCTCAGCCTCGGCCACGATCATCCCCACATCGGCATACTCCATTTGATAGGCATCGTACCCTCTGCATTCCCCCGTCGCTAAAAGCCGGCCATCTTTCCAACAGGCATATAATTCCGCACGGCTGATCAGATGGCCGAAGTATCCGGCCAGCCATTCCGTCGGTGCACCGATAGCCTGATGGGCAAACAGAACCATTTCTTCCAGCTGCGCTTCATTCACTTCACTCAACTCCAACGAAGGGTCCGCCGCCTTGCGTTCCGCCAATTGATACATCCGTGCATTGACTGCAAAAATTTTAAACCGGTCGAAACAGAGACTCAGGTATTGAGGTTCGGCCGTGCTGACAAAAGCTCCATTAATTTTCCCAATACCTGCCGGTTCTGAGAGAAGGGCTTCAAACCAATCCTCAGCCGCATGACCGGGTGTCACATACACCTGGAGCAAGCAGCCCTCGTCATTGATGCAGCAATAACCAATCAACAAATCTCCGTCATAAAACCCGTAATGCGTTGCCATCGGAACAAATCCCGTCAGCCACATACCATCCAGCGGCGCGGTGGTCAGATCCATATACGCCTGCTTCATTTCATGCAGCACTTCAATGGATTCCAGCTTTTCTATTCTAAACATGGTCACTTTCCTTTAGTCGCTGCACAGATCACGGGCAGCCTTCATCAGTTGCGGTTTCATCGCGTTCAACGGATACCGTTCGTACGTGGAAAGATAATGCAATGCGATCCCGTCCATAATGGCCATAAACATCCGCGCCCTATTTTTCGGCTCGGTATGCCCGGCCTGCTTAAACCAGTTCGTCACCATCTTAAGCAGTGCATCGGCTCGCGCTTTCTGCGGCTCTGCAACAATCGCCCTCAATTCCGGCATCATAAGCAGAGTCAACTGCAGCTTCAGGAAGTGTTTCTCCGTTTTCAGATAGTTTAAAAATTGATCAATAAACCCGCTCAGAGATTCTTCAACGGATCCCCCCGTCGTGAGTGAGCCGGCAACCGATTCCATTTTCTCCGTCGTTTCAGCAATCAACCCGGCGAGCAACTCTTCCTTGCTTTCAAAATAGTTATACACCAGCCCCTTCGACACCCCGGCCTCAAGTGTAATCTGTTCAACCGTTGTCGCGAAGTAGCCCTGCGACTCAAAAAGTCTCATCGCGGCGTCATATAACTTTTGCTTACCCTTTTGCGGTCGCATCCCATTTCCTTTCGTCTGCCCTTAACTGACCATCCGGTCAGTTAAGGGCGAATATGTAATATCGCGAAGCTCCGCTGTCAACTACGGAAGACACGGAAGCAGCCCTTTGAAATGAATTACTTCTTTTTTCTTGCCTTACTAGACGACCGGTCTAATATGTGCAGCATCATGACCGAACGAACCACCAAAGAACGTATACTTGAAGCGGCGGAGGAGCTGATGCTGGAGCGGAGTTTCCATGCAGTGGGGCTCAAGCAGCTACTGGATGCCGTGAAGGTTCCGAAGGGATCGTTCTACCACTATTTCGAGTCGAAGGAGCAGTTCGGCGTTGAAATGATGAAGCACTATATGGAGGAGGCAAGCGCGCACAAGCGGTCCTTCCTGCTGAACCGGGAAAAGGAACCGGATGCCCTGAAGCGCCTCTTTAAATACCTTGAGGGCAGCATAAAATTCATGGATGAAAATCCCGGCAAGTTTCCCTGCCTGGCGATCAAGCTGGGTAACGAGGTATCTGAAATCAGCGAAGACATGCGCGAAGAACTGATGAAGGGGTTCAATGACTGGATCAGCATCTACCAGGAGGTGCTCGACGATGCCGTCGCAGCCGGCCAGCTTCCAACCGATCTGGATACCGCGACTGAAGCCGCGCTGATTCAGGATCATTGGGCGGGGGCCGCGCAGCGCGCCGTGATTTTCCGAAGTTCGGAACCGGTGCGCCGGACCGTTGAACATATTAAAGCCCGGATTGAAAACGTGATGATTTAGAAGCCTCGTATTTTTTTGCCCGATACTAGACGACCGGTCTATTTTATAAAATTCAAATATTTGAACCATGGGACACGATTCAGAAAGACAATCAGAGCAGCAACGAACCAGATAAAAATGAACCACGGATCCAAAAAATCGAGAGAACAGGAGAGTTAGCATGGAAGCCATTGAAATGATTAAAGAGCGCCGCAGCGTTCGTAAATTTAAAGACGGCGCGGTGGACCGCGAAACGATGACCGACATTATCGATGTCGCCCGCTGGGCCCCATCGTGGGCCAACACCCAGATTGCCCGCTACACACTGGTCGACAGTCCGGATGTCATCAAGCAACTGGCAACGGAGGGCGTGAAGGGATTTTCCTATAACATGAAGACCCTGGAAAATGCAACGGGTGTTTGTGTGCTGAGTCATGTGAAGGGCAAGAGCGGTCGACTGGACCCTGAAAAGTTTGATATGGAGTTCGCCAATCCTGAAGTGTGGGAATCGTTCGATGCCGGCATTGCCTGTCAGACCTTCTGCCTGGCCGCGCATGCCAAGGGCGTCGGCACCACCATCTTCGGCGTGATCGACAAAGACACGATTCCGAAGCTCCTGAACCTGCCGGAAGAAGAAACGGTTTCCGCGCTGATTGTTTACGGCCGCCCGGATGAAACCCCGAACCCCACCCCGCGCATGGACACAAATGAAATTTTAAGGTTTGTGTAGCCGAGATCCTTGACCTCGGTCCGCGATCACGGATCGCAGCTACAAATAATGAAATCCAAGGAGAAAAAAATGGCACTGACTATTGTTGCAACGATCAAAGCGAATGCCGACCAAGTGGATCTGGTTAAATCGGAGCTGCTGAAACTGGCCGAAAAGACGAACGCCGTAGATGAAGGCTGCATAAACTATAACCTGCATCAGGATCAGGAAGCACCCACTCTGTTTGTGGTCTATGAAAACTGGGAAAGCGAAGAGCTGCTGCAGAAGCATATTGATGCGCCGCACTTCCAATCGTGCATGGCCGCCCTCGAAGGTGCTATGGAAGAATTCACCGTAAACAAAATGACCCAAATCGGATGAGGAGGAACACCATGAGAAAATCTGCTAATGCACTAATCGTACTTGCAGTTGCAGGCTCCCTGTTCGCAGGATGCCAAACAACGACTTCCACCGCGACGGGTAATCAAAACATCAAAGTGATCACCGCTGACGATGTTGAATGGACGCACCTCAATCCCAAGCGCGGCGATTTGGCACCCCAGGCCGGCACGCTGTGGGGCGACCGTAACGGCACTGAACCGACCGGTTTCCTGCTTAAGCCGCCGAGCAATTTTGAATCGCCGCCGCACATTCACAACGTCTCCTACCGCGGCGTTGTGATCTCGGGCGTCATCCATAACGATGATCCGAATGCGGCTGAAATGTGGATGCCGGCGGGTTCATTCTGGACGCAGCCGAAAGGCGAAGTGCATATCACCGCAGCGGAAGGAACTCCTTCTCTGGCTTACATCGAAATTGAAAAGGGACCGTATCTTGTCCTGCCGGCTGAAGAGCATTTTGACAGCGGCGAGCGGCCGGTCAATGTGGATAAGTCGAACATCGTCTGGCTGAATGCATCCGACATCACCTGGGTGGATCAGCCCGGCGCACAGATTGCCTATCTGTGGGGCGATACTGATGCACTGAACGGCACCTTCATCAAACTGCCCGCCGGATTTGAGGGCACGATCAACAGTCATGGCTCTACGTTCCGGGCGGTTGTGATCAAGGGGCTGCTTGAACATGAGGCCGCCGAAGATGCGGAACTGCTTCCCGGAAGCGGATTCCATGCGGAAGGCCCGTCGCTTCATGAAGTGGAAGCCCAATCGGAAAGCATCCTCTATATCCGAACCGATGGCCCCTATGACATCCTGTCGGACGACTAAACGATAACCTGTAAACGACGAGGAAAGATAAAATGAAAGCATACCTGTTAAACGAAGTAGGCGGCGCGGAAAACCTCGTGCTGAGCGACATTGATAAGCCGGAAGTTAAAGCCGGTGAAGTGCTGGTGGAAACGAAGGCCATCAGCATTAACCCGGTTGATTATAAAGCCCGGGCCATTGAAGGCCTTCTTTCCATGCTGATGGGCGAAGAGCGCCCGGTCATTCTCGGCTGGGATATTGCCGGCGTCGTGGCGGAAGTCGGTGAGGACGTGACTGACTTTGCTGACGGCGACAAGGTCTTCGGCATGGTCAATTTTCCAGGCCTTGGAAATGCGTATGCGGAACAGGTTGCCGCCCCCGCCGTACACTTAACAAAGATGCCCAAAGGCGTAAGTTTTGAGGATGCCGCCGCGACCACGCTGGCCGCCCTGACCGCGCTGCAGGTGCTGACCGGCCGCGTTAAATCCGGCGACCGTGTACTGATCCATGCCGGCTCCGGCGGCGTCGGCCACTTTGCCATCCAGATTGCCAAGCAAATGGGTGCGCACGTCATCACCACCTCGTCCGCCAAGAACAAAGATTTCTGTATGGCACTCGGCGCGGATGAACACATCGACTATCGCGAACAGCAGTTTGAAGACGTGCTGACCGACATCGACTTTGTGCTCGACGGTATGGGCGGTGAAACGCTCACGAAATCCGTCAAGGTACTGAAAAACGGCGGCGGCGCAGTTTCCCTGCCGGCTCCGGATTTCCCGGAAGAGGTCACCGCAGAAGCAGAAGCACGCAACCTCAACGTTGAGTTTATTCTCGTGCAGTCCAACGGCGACGACATGAAGCAATTGGCAGGCATGCTGGAAAACGGAACTCTCAAACCCCACGTGTCCGTCACCTTCCCGTTCGACAAGTTGCAGGATGCCCATCTGCAGGTCGAATCCGGCCGCACCATCGGTAAAGCCGTCGTCACGGTTTAGATTCCATGGTCTGGAATGTTCCAATGACTGGAACGTTCCAGGGATTGGAGTCGGCATGATGCGAGCCGGCTTTGCTCTGCTTAAAAAACGAGCGACTCCTGGATGGCATTCACCGGGCAGACGCGCAGGCAGCTGCCGCAATCATCGCAATACTCCGGAATGCAGCGGTAGGGCGTGCCCTCTTCGATGGCTTGGAAGGAACACACCTCCTTGCACGCACCGCACTCGATGCATGCATCCGTGATCCGCACTCCCGCCGGATTATAACTGGCCCCGCCGAATGCAAAACGCGTGCGGTAGACCTTGTTGCCGCGCATCTCTTTTTCAAAATCCACATCGAATATCTCAACCTTGGCGGAATGCATCACAAAGTTGCCTTCGGCCATGGCCGGATAATTGACAATATCTTCCGCCGCGGTTTTGAGAGCGTCATTGGTTTTCGCCTTATCAATAATCTCCTCCGGCGGCACGCGGCGGACTTCGCCGATCAGGCGAATGGTAAAGCTGGGCGGAAATTTTGCACTCGCCCCGTCGTGCCAAACCCGCGCGTCCGAAATCCCGCAGACCGTCAGCTTTCCTGTTTCCAGCAGCTGGCGGCAATAGGGCTTGTTCGCCATCGTCCGGAAATAGAGGCCGTCTTCATCAAATCCGTTAAAGTGGGCACTGCGCGAATGCACCTCGTTGTTGTGGATCGTCGAAAACGTCAATACGCCGATGGTTTCAAGTTTCTCGTATAGTTCAGCCAATCTCATTGCACACCTCTCTCATGCGAAGTTCGGAACACGGTAAATATCAGAACCAAACCTCACTCAACTCACCGGATTCAAGTTCATTGGCATAGCTCAGGTAATAGTTGCGGTTAGGCGCATTGTATTCCCGTGCGCCTAGACCGCGCAGCGCCTGGACCTTCACGCTGCGTGCCAGCTCACGGTCACCGTCATCCAGCCACTTCAGCTGATCGGAAAGCTCCAAGGCCCATTGATAGTCGTTCTTTGCTAATGCAGTGCTCATCTGATCAGCAAGCTTCTGTGTACCGCCAGCCAGCTCGGCCATTTTCCGCGCTTTGAGCCGGGGTTCGAGCGGGTTGAGCGTGGTGGGATTTCCGTCGTACCAGCCGAGCAGTCCGGCATAGATCGCTCGAACCGCATGCGGCACGGTGCCGTAGAATTCGATGAGATAGGGCTGGTCTTTCAGATGCGCGGGCAGTTCCACTTCGTGCGCAATCTGATCCGGCCCCTTGCCGGCATTGATGCCTTTGACCGTCTGGTCATACACGCTTCGAATGGCCTCGCTGTAGTTTTGCAGCGCCGTCTCCGCAATGGCCGGATCAAGAATGGGCATGGTGTGCCCCGGAACCAGAACCTGCGGCTTGAACGTCGCCATTTTGGCGACGCTGCCGGACCAGTTCAGTACATCCCGATAGGCCGTGCCGCGAATGGCATACAGATTCGGAAAAGAGCTGTAAAAATTATCGCCTGCAAACAGCACCTTCTCGTTCGGCATCCAGACAAACAGCGCGTCGTCGGTCTCGCCTGGGCTGAGATAGAATTCCAGTTCGACGCCTGCGATCACCGCCTTGTATCCATCCTCGGAAACCAAGATAGTCGGAAGGACGAATCCATTCCCACCGTCCGTATCGTGCGTGCCGGCCGGAGCCACGCCGCGATTGGTTTGTTGGTCCGGCGGAAGCTTGCGCCCAAACTGCCGCACATTCCGTTTGCCCTTGACGGGGTTCACGTCTTTGTTGATGCCGCCCTCAGCGGAACCGAAATCCGCGGTGGCGTAGATTTCCGGCGTGCCGTTTTCCATAAAGGCGGCGGCTCCGCCGATGTGGTCGCCGTGGCTGTGAGTGTAGATGATCGCCTTGACCGGTTTATCGCTGTACTCCCGGAAGGCCTGCATGGCTTTCGCGGCGCTGGCCGGCCCCTTCAGCGTGTCGACAATGATGACGCCGTTGTCGCCGACAATCATCGACGTATTAGCACCGTGGAAGCCGACGGCAACGAAGACGTTGTCGGCAACCTTCACGACCTGCTGCTCGAACTGCCGGTTCTGGTTGTTGAGCATCTTCAATGCGGTCTGCGGTTCGACCTGCGTTCGGGCGGCGGAAGTGCCGGACATTGCAAGGACAACTGCGAGGCTGAGTGCGAGTGTTGTTAATGCTTTTTTCATGATGCGCTCCTTTTCTTTGTTTTCGGTGCGTCATAAATGTTCGTGGCCGAACTATTAATATTGGTTTATTCCCGCTGAATGTGACGTATTTTTTATGCGGCCTTCAGGTTGCCGAGAATCTGCGTGAGCAGCTCGATCAGTTTTTCGCGGTCGGCCCGGGGCATCTCGCCGTAGAGTTTTTCGAGCATGCTGCCCGCGATGCGTTCAAATGCGGGGCGGATGGACCAACCCTTCTCCGTCAGCTGCACCAGGATGACGCGCCCGTCTTCAAGCGACCGGGTTTTTTCTACATAGCCATGGTGTTCAAGCGTATTAACCATGCCGGTAACCGTGGATTTGACCCGCCCGGTTTTTTCGACGATCTCTTTCATGGCAACCGGTTGGTGCTGTTGAAACAGGAAAAAGAGGACGATGCCGTGAGCCGACAGAATACCTTGAATCTCTTCGTTATGCAGTTCCCGTTCAATGAACAGGGCGGCGTTTTCCCGAATGCGCCCGATCTGCGCCATAATTCCATTAATGTGTGGCTTTGTTGTCATGGGCGCATTAATAGTTCGGTCACGAACTAATGTCAAGGGGCATTTTTTTCTTCTCCTCGGTCCGGCATGATTATCCCGTGAAATTTCATTCATTTCATGCGCGGAATCATTAGGTGAATTAATTATCCTCGGGCCTATTACTAGGAGAATTCATGAATCAGGATTTTATAAACGAAGTAACCGGGCAGCTGAATGCACTGGTTGAAAACGGAGAGCTGACAGGCTGGAGCCTGAAGGCCACCGATTCGCGCAGCCTGCAGCGGCTCTATTCCTCACCCGACGGTACCACACTGAACTGCCATCAGAGCCGGAAGGTGGATGGAGAGGCCTTTAAGCTATCCGTATACAGCCCTTCCGAAACCGAAGGCATGGTCGGCACCTCCATGATTGATCTCGTCACCTACCTGCCGATCGATCAACAGCTGAACAATGCCATTGAACTTTCAGCGTGCAGCCAGAACAAAGCCTGGCAGCTGGCCACCCCGCCGACAGTTGAGCCCAAAGCCGTCGAAACGTGCGATCCGGAAATCCGCGACACGCCGGAAACCGTTGCTTCCACGATAGAGGGTCGGTTCAACGCCGCCGTTGCGGCCGCAACCGATTGCCGCCTGAATTCAGCCGAGCTTTTTGTGAACTATTCGTTCACGAAACAAATGAATTCCAAGGGGCTTTCCTATACCAGCGAACTGAGCGAGCTCTACCTGGAAGCCGCCATGGAAAAAGCCGGGCAGGAAAACGACAAGGAAGTGCATGAGCACACCACCTCGGTGACCGTTAAAGATTTGGATGTTGAAACCTTCATAAACGAATGCGCGTTGCAGGTTGCGGTTCTGGGCGACAGTGAAGAGCCGGAGACAACAGACAATGCCACCATCCTGGTCCCCAAAGACGCGCTCTCGCAGATGCTCAATGCCCTGCTCAATCAGCTCAACTGCCTGAATGAATATCTCAAGCTGCCCTACCTGAAAGTCGACGACCGCTTCGGCGGCGGCTACGGCGATGCGCTGGATCTGAGTCTCGACCCGACCATCCCCTGCATGGTGCTCTCTTCCGGCTACGCGATAGACGGGCTGCCGGCCAAAGGTGGAACGCTGATCGAAAACAATACCGTTACCCACCGCGTGATCGGCAACCGTTTCGGACAATATCTGGACCTCGAGCCCAACGGGCTCAGCGGTAACCTGGTGGTGAAGGCCGGAACGCTGGAAGCAAAAGACCTCCAGGGATTGGAATACACCGAAGTCATTAAATTTTCCTCCCTGCTGATCGATTCGCAGAAACTGACCTGGAGCTCTGAGATTAAACTCGGGAAACACGTTGCGGCCGATGGAACGGTTACCCTCGTTAAAGGCGGCGTCGTGTCCGGCAACCTGAAGAAAAACTTTATTGACTGCCGGCTCTCGGCAACGCTCGGAACCGTGAACGTGCCGCAAAGCAGCTATGACCCGCCACTGGGATATAAAGGCCCCGACGCCATGCTCATCACCAAAGGCGTCAGCATCGCCGGGAAATAGATATGTATTCCTCGCAGAGACGCAGAGCTCGCAGAGGAGAATCAAATAAACAATCTCTGCGCCCTCTGCGTCTCTGCGAGGGAAAATTTTGAGGTAAAATTATGAGTAAGAAATATTATCCCCTCTCCGACGAACTCGCCGCCTTTTTCCCCATGCTTGGAAAGCTCGTCCAGACCCTGGAAGCCGGCGCGGAAGACAAACTCTACGCCTTTGCCATGCTCGAAGATCTGGATCAGTTCCAGAGCAATGTGAGCCAGACCGAAACCAGCGGACTCACAACCGACCGCGGGATCGTACTGCGTATTCTGGCCGGACACCGCAACTTCGAATATGCGACCAACCAGTTCGATGAAGCCGCGTTGAGTGCGGAGGCGGAGAAGCTGCGCGCGCAAGCGCTGGCTTATTTCCAGACCTTGGAAAACGGCCCGGTTTATACACCGCCCACCTGGAACGATGAACCGCTCGATGCCTTCGCCGAACCTGTGCGTGAACAGATTCTGACCAATGGGAAACTTCCAGAGGCTGGAACGCCGGTTCATTTCGGCAGCGCCTACGACCCTTCCATTTCGGAATCCGGCAGCCGCGCGGAAACCGCGCAACGTTCCCGCGCAATCAAAGAAGCGATTGCCAAAGCCGGCGGCGAAAAACTGGCATCGGCCGGATGTATGATCCGCCGCAAGGTGAAGAGCCGCCTGTTTGTCGACCGCACGCGCATGATGTCGCAGTCGCTCTTTTCAAGCCTCTACTATCTCTACGCCATCACCCCGTCCGGCAAAACCGTCCGCGATATTATCGGCGGTATGACCGGAGCGGAAGCCGCGACAGGCATTGATGACGAACTGATTCAGAAGCTCGTTGAAACCGCCGATAAGGTCGAACATGCGGAACGCATTCAGCCCGGCCGCTACCGGATTATCTCCGGCCCCGACGTGACGGGCGTGATTGCCCACGAGGCCTTCGGGCACACGCAGGAAGGCGATACCTGCCGGTTCGGTCGAAGCTGTGCGCCCGGTCTGCGCAAAAAAGGCATTCCCGTCGGAAACAAACAGGCGAGCATCATCAACAATGCCGGTGTCTTCCAGATGGGCGAAACACCCTATGGCGTGAACGGCACGCATTTCTTCGACGACGAAGGCTTCATTGCCCGTCCGCAGACCATTCTGGATGAAGGCGAGCTCTCTTCACCGATGAACGATCTGATTTCGTCGCTCGTCGGCGATATCAACGGTCCGTCCGCCCGGCAATCGAACGGCAAACGCGAAAGCTGGAAACGCCCGCTGATGCCGCGCCAGACCAACACCTACTTTACAGCCGGTGATAAAACCCTGGACCAGCTGGCCGAGTTATGCGGCGACGGCTTTATTGCCGAGCATGCGCACGGCGGCATGGAAGATCCGAAGGGCATGGGCTTAACGGCCGGCACGGAATATCTGGAAGAAGTGAAAGACGGCAAGCGCACTGGAAAACTGTTCCTCGGGCCGCAGGGCGGTCATATTGAACTGTCCGATCCCGTGCCGCGTCTGCTGGAATCGATCCTTGCCAAAAGTTCCATCGAAGCCGACGGCACACCGGACCACGGCGAACCGCATAATAAATGGGGCGGCTGCGGGAAGTATCATAAAGAAGGTGTTGAAGCCGGATGCGGCGGGCCCTGGATTCTCTGGGAAGGCATCACCTGCGGATAAATAAACACAAAGCAACGGTGTTAAATGACAACCCCAAAATCAGGATTTTTAACGGCTGAGTTCGCGGCGATGATTAATTTCCGCATGACGGCGGTC
>JAROAZ010000031.1 GCA_029432775.1 Pontiellaceae bacterium B12227
AAGCAGGCGGGACGCCTGCGGTACTCAGTTCGGCCTGCGCATCAACCCCGAATGCTCCACGCAGGACCCGGCGCACGCCATCTACGATCCTTGCGCGACGGGATCGCGCCTCGGCATTCGCCGCGCCGACTTTGAGGGCCAGGATCTGACCGGCATCTCCGGCCTGCACTTCCATACACTCTGCGAACAGAATGCCGACGATCTGGCCACGACACTGAACGCGGTCGAAGAACAATTTGGCGATATCCTGCCTCAAATGGAGTGGGTGAACTTCGGCGGCGGACATCACATTACCCGCGCGGATTATGACATCGACCTGCTCTGCAAACTGATCAACGACTTTAAAGCCAAGTATGAGGTACAGGTGATCCTTGAACCGGGCGAAGCGGTGGCGCTTAACGCCGGCGTGCTGGTGGCCAGTGTGCTCGACATCATCGACAATGACGGAGCAATCGCCATTCTCGATGTTTCCTGTACGTGCCATATGCCTGACGTATTGGAAATGCCCTACCGCCCCGAGATTGACGGAGCAGGAGAACCCGGCAAAAAGGCGCACACCTATAAACTGGCCGGCCTCAGTTGTCTGGCCGGCGATGTGATGGGCGACTATTCTTTTGATGAACCGCTGAAGGTCGGCGACCAATTGATCTTTCAGGATATGGCGCACTATTCGATGGTCAAGACCACCTTCTTTAATGGGGTAAAACATCCGGATATCGGTATTAAGCGTGGCGATAAAATCGATCTCGTCCGAGAGTTCACTTATCAGGACTATAAAAATCGGCTTGCTTAGAAAGGCATCCACAGATTACACCGATTTCACTGATTGGAAATTGGTAGTGTGTAATCTGTGTTAATCTGCGGATAGAAAATATGAAAAAGTTTTTGGAATCAGAAATACCGGATATGCCGGCCGAGGATTGCCTGTTTCATGTGATCCCTGCTCCGTATGAGAAAACAGTTTCCTACGGCGGCGGTGCGGCCAAAGGCCCGGCGGCCATCCTGGATGCGTCGTATCAGTTGGAAGCCTTCGACGGCGAGAGCTGTCCCTGCACCTACGGCATACATACCCGCAAGGCACAGTATTCGCTGGAATTTATGGAGCGAGAAATTGCCGAAGTGCTGAAACTCGGCAAGATCCCGGTCATGCTGGGCGGCGAACATACGGTTACCGTATCGGCACTGAAGGCCTTGAAGGAAACCGGCGAAGCAATCGGCATCATTCAGTTCGATGCGCATGCCGACCTGCGGGCCGAGTATGAAGGAGATCCGCTCAGCCACGCCTGCGCGCTGCACCATGCCATTGCCATGGATTTCCCGCTGTTCCAGATCGGTGTCCGTGCGCTGTCGCTGCCGGAAGTGGAACTGCGGAAAGAAAAGAATATCCCTCATCTAGACGGATATGAAATCGGCCGCAACGGTATTCCCGACAACCTGCTGCCGGATGACTTCCCGGACAAGGTCTATATTACGGTTGATGTGGATGGACTCGACCCGTCCATCATGCCCGCAACCGGAACCCCGGAACCGGGCGGACTGGACTGGTTCCAGCTGTTCCACTGTCTGGAACAGATTACCGCCTCAAAAACCGTGGTGGGATTCGATGTGGTCGAGCTCGCCCCGATCGAGAAGCAGCATGCCCCCGACTTTCTCTGCGCCCGAATGATCTACAACCTGATGGGGCTGATTACCCGGCGGCTTTAACGGGTTTAAACAGCATCAGGAATTCATCGACCGCTTCTTCGAGTTCTTCACGAATGAGGAACTCCTTTTCATCGATGCTCCAGCAGTCGTAAATGCCGTCGATGAAAATATAAACGTGGCGCGCGGCATGTGCCGGACTGATTTCTGCTCGCAGCTCGCCGTTTTCCTTCAGCCGAACCAGTACCGTTTCCAGGGATTGAATGGACTCCTGCTGATAGCGTTTTTCGTTGACCCAGAACGCGGCAAAATCATCAATGTATTCCATGCGCGAATACATCGTCATCATAAACTTGTGCACATCGCGGTCATCAAAGAAAAGCCGCAGCCGACCCAGAATCACTTCCCGCAGATCGCCCAGCGTCTGAACGGAGTCATCACTCCATGTCTCTGGATTAAAGTGACGCGAATTGGTGATCTCCGAACTGAGCTGAAGAAACAAATCTACCTTGTCCTTAAAGTGGTGATAAACCGCGCCGCGCGTCACACCGGCCGCCTGACCGATATCGGCCAGCGTCGAGCGGCTGACTCCTTTTTTATAGAACACCTTCAGGGCAGCCTTCAGGATGGCGGCCCGGGTTTTATCTGCGTCTTCTTTGGTTCGTCTCATCGATTCTACAGGTCCAGTGAATAACCTATAAAGTCGTCGAGCGACCGGTAGTAGTCAAGTTTTTCATACAGCGTCTGACCGGCTTTATTCTCCACGCCGGTCGAAAGATCAACCCGCTTTGCACCGCTCTCGCGGGCAAACGCAGAAGCTTTATCCATCAGGGCTTCAGCAATGCCGCGTTTACGAAAGGCTTCATCTACATAGAGGTCATAAAGGATCTGGATTTTGATAGCGTCGACGGAACAGAACGAAGGATAGAGCTGCACAAACCCCGCGGGCTCGCCGTCTTCCAATGCGAGGAACACCGTCGATTCGCCGTTTCGGATTCGATCGCGAATAAAGGTTACCGCCGTGGCATAATCCGCTTCCTGTTCGTAGAACTGTCGATACAGATCGAACAGCTTCGCAACCATCTCTACATGCTCTTCAGATGCCTGAATAATCATCCCTGTTTTCCCGTTGTTAAGTCGAAGGTCTCAAAGTCCAAAGTCGAAGGTCACCCACCCACGGGTTAAAGGACTTTCGACCTTTGACCTTTCGACCTTTCGACCTTTTGGCAGCGACAAAGTCGTCTTAGTTTTCAAACCAGCCGATGGGGCCCGGTTCGAGGTTAATGTTGATCTGCTTCACTTCGGTGTATTCATCGAAACCGTACGTGCCGAGATCGCGGCCGATGCCGCTCTGCTTATAGCCGCCCCACGGCGCTTCGCTGTAGGTCGGGTGGTAGCAGTTGATCCAGGTGATGCCGGCGCGCAGCTTTTTAATAAAGTTCATCGCCCGCGTGCCGTTTTCAGAGAAGACCCCGCCGGCCAGACCGTAGATCGAGTCGTTGGCCAGGCGCACCGCATCGGCATCGTCCGTAAAGGTCTGCACCGCCAGCACCGGGCCGAAGATTTCCTCCTGCACAATCCGCATGTCCGGCGTGGTGTCGGTGAAAACGGTCGGCGCAACAAAGAAGCCTTTGCCCAGCTCGCCGTCCGTCAAACGCTCGCCGCCGCACAGCAGCGTGGCGCCCTCTTCCTTACCGATCTCGATATACTTCAGCACCTTTTCCATATGCGCTTCCGAAATCATGGCCGCCATTTCGACGCCCTCGGCATCGCCCGGCGCCACCTTGATCTGCTTCGCGCGCTCAACCAGCTTTTCCACAAACGCGTCATGGATGCTCTCCTGCAGCAGCAGGCGCGAACCGGCGGAACAGACCTGGCCCTGATTGGCAAAGATGGCAAACAGCGCCCAGTCGACCGCCGCTTCCATGTCAGCATCTTCGAATACCACGCACGGCGATTTGCCGCCGAGTTCGAGCGAAATCTTTTTCAGGTTGCCCGTGGCCGCCGTCATGATTTTACGGCCGGTCGCCGTCCCGCCGGTAAAGGCGATCTTTTCAATTTCCGGATGCTCGGCCATTCGCGCGCCGACGGATGCGCCGGCGCCCATCACCAGGTTGGCCGATCCTTTCGGGAACCCGGCTTCTTCAATCAGTTCAAACAGGCGAACGGCGGAAAGCGGGGTGACTTCCGACGGCTTAAAAATGATGCAGTTGCCCGCCGCCAGCGCCGGCGCAATTTTCCAGGTCGCCATCAGCAGCGGATAGTTCCACGGCACAATCAGGGCCACCACACCGATCGGCTCGCGCACGGTCATCGCCTGCATCGGGTCCGCCACTTCATAGGTCTGGCCGCCCGGCTTCGTGCAGAGGCCTGCATAGTAGCGGAAGCACGCCGCCGTATCGCCGACATCATATTCTGTTTCGCGCAGCGGTTTGCCGTTGTCGCGCATTTCCAGCTGCGCCAGCTCTTCCGCGTTGGCATCCACGAGGTCGGCCAGTTTAAACAGCAGCGCTGCGCGCTCCTGTGCCGGGGTCGATCCCCACGGCCCGTTATAAAAAGCTTCCTTCGCGGCTTCGACGGCCTGGTCGACATCGGCCGCCGAACCTTCCGCCACAGCGGCCAGGACTTCGCCATTCGCCGGATTAATCGTTTCGCGCGTTTTGCCGGAAAGGGCTTCCACCCATTCCCCGTTAATGAACATTTTCTTCAGATCACTCATGGTTATTCTCCTGTTAAAAAAATGGATTACAGGATGATTGGATCACTGGAATATTGGAACCCTGTTCCAAGACATTGCCTCATCCATCCAATATTCCAAAAATCCATCAATCCATTTCTCCATACGCTTCCCGATAAATTCGTAGCGCATCGTCTTCAGTTATTTCATTTGGGTTCACCGCCAGCAGGCGGGTTACGCCCATCACCGCTTCGGCCATCGGTTCCAGATCGTCTTCCGGAATGCCGGCTTCTTTGAGCGACATCGGCAGGCCGATCTTCTTTTTGAGTTCCTGTACGGCCGGCACAAATGCTTCGGGATCGCGCGTGCCGCAGAAAGCCTCCGCGAGGTCGGCAAAGCGTTCTTCGTTTCCGACCAGATTATGCCGCAGCACCGGCGTCAGCATCAGCGCATTGGCCATGCCGTGCGGGGTGTGATGCCGCCCGCCGAGCGGATAGGCAAACGCATGAATGGCGGTCACGCTGGCATTGGTAAAGGCGAGGCCGGCAAAGAAACTGGCCATCAGCATGCCTTCGCGCGCCTCCAGATTATCCGGCTCGCAGCACGCTTTTTCCAACCATTGGAAAATCAGCCCGAGCGCCTTGAATGCCATGCCGTCGCTATAGGGGTTCCGACGTTTGGAAAGATAGGCCTCGGTGGCATGACAGAAGGCATCAATGCCCGTGGTCGCGGTAATGCTTCCGGGCATCGAAACCGTCAGTTCCGGAATCAGAAAGGCCGCGTGCGGCAGAATGGTATTCGAGAGCACCGCCTTCTTCATCTGCTCCTTCGTATCCGTCAGAATGGAAATATTGGTGACCTCCGATCCCGTCCCGGCCGTCGTTGGAATAATAAACAGCGGCGCGCAGCGGTGCGGCACCTGATCCGAACCGACCATCTTTTCAACCGGCAACTCATTGGTCAGCGAAGCGGCTACCACTTTTGAGGCATCCACCGGACTTCCGCCGCCCATTCCGATGACGGAATCCGCGCCGAACTCTTTGGCCATCGCAACCATTTCTTCAACCTGCTCAATGCTCGGATCACCTTTTGTACCGTTGTACATGCCGACTGCCCGACCCCGGCCCGCAACGGCCTTCATTTTGGCAAAGCCGTCGGTTTTCGAAACGTGCGGACCGGTGACGATGAATACACGCTTTGCACCGGCCTGATCCATTGCGGTTCCCAGCGCCTCCAGCGCATCGGACCCGCAGAATACTTCGGGCATGGGAATCAGATGCATGTTGCCGCCTCCAGTGCTTCTTCAAAGATACTCAGACCGCGCTCAATCTCTTCCTCGGTCACCACCAGCGGCGGAACGAAGCGCAGCACGTTTTTCCGAATACCGCAGCTCAGCAGCAGGAGATCGCGCTGATAGACTTCTTTCAGCACTTTGCCCGGCAGCTCAGTATCCGGCGCGCCGCCATCCATCAGCTCCACGCCGATCATCAAACCGCGGCCGCGCACATCCCCGATGCACGGATAGTTGCGTTGAAGCTTCTTCAGCCCGGCCATCAGCTGCGCACCGCGTTCAGCCGCATTTTCAACCAGCTGTTCATCCACCAGGGTTTCAATGGTGGCTGCCGCCGCGGCGGCCGCCATCGGATTGCAGGCATAGGTTCCGCCGTGCGTTCCGGTGATCCATTTTTTGCCGAGCTCGGCTTTATAGGCAATGCCGGAGATCGGCATGCCGGAACCGAGCCCCTTGGCCATGGTCACGATGTCCGGCGTCACGCCGTCCTGCTCATGAGCCAACATGGTTCCGCAACGACCGAAGCCGGTCTGGACTTCGTCGCAGATCATCAGGATTTCATATTTATCGCACAGTTCGCGTAGCCCTTTCAGGTAGCCTTTACTGATCGGCAGATAGCCACCTTCGCCCAGCACCGGCTCCACCACGATTGCGGCGGTCTCTTCCGGCGCCGACTGGGTGGAGAGCACCAGTTCCAGTTCCGCCAGTGCGTGGGCGGTTTCGTCCTCTTCCGAACGGCCGGAAGCAAAGGCATACGGATAGGGCGCCACATAGATGCCGGGGGGCAGGTTGGGATATTTGAGGCGATAAACGGTTTTGCTGGTCGTCATGGCCATCGCCAGGTGCGTGCGGCCGTGGAAGCTGCCGTGCAGCACAATGATATTTCCTTTTCCGGTGGCGTGCTTGGCGAGTTTTACCGAGGCCTCCACGGCCTCGGCACCGCTGTTGGAAAAGAAATAGGTATCGAGCGCTTCCGGCATCACGCGCTTGAGCTGCGCGCAGAGTTCGGCGACGGGCTCGTTGTAGACAATGTTGATCTGCGAGAAGATCAGCTTGTCCGCCTGTTCCTTGATGGCGGCAACCACCTTTGGGTGGCAGTGGCCGGTGCTGTTGACGCCGATGCCGCTGGTGAAGTCGAGCAGGGTTTTCCCGTCGGTGGTATAGAGTTCGCTACCTTTCCCGCCTGTAACCACATGATCGGTGGCGTGGGAATATACGGTGGATAGATTCGAGTAGTCTGTTGGTTCTGTCATGGGTTGTTTCTCACTTGAAAGAGGTTTAGATCGCGGGCTGCTGCTGGGTGATACAGTGGATGCCCCCACCGCCGTAAAAGATGGCTGCGCATTCGGGCATACCGACAATCTCACGCTCGGGATAGAGCGACTTGAAAACGGCGATCGCCTGTTCATCGACGGGATCATCGAACAGCGGAACAAAGACGGCGCCGTTGGCGAGATAGTAGTTCACATAGCTGCACGAAATACGGCGTTCCTCCTCCAGCCAGAGCGAAGGCTGCGGCATGCGGATGACTTCGAGCGGCCGGCCCCGGGCATCGGTCTGGCTTTCGAGATAAGCTATGTTCTGCTCAAACCGGCTATAGTTCGGATCATTCTTATTCTCCGTCGAAAGATGCATCACTTTTCCCGGCGCAACAAAACAGGCGACCACATCAATGTGTCCGTCGGTCTCGTCCTGCTCATAGCCCTGATCGAGCCAGATCACTTTTTCCGCGCCGAGATAGCCGCAGAGCACCTGTTCCATCTTCTCTTCGGAATATTCCGGGTTCCGGTTGTCGTTGAGCAACGTGGCGCGGGTGCAGAGCACCGTGCCTTCGCCGTCCACATGGATCGCGCCGCCTTCATTCATGATCGGCGCATTGTAGCACGGCACCTCAAGCTGACGGCAGACCCGGCGGGCAAGTTCCTTGTCGGACTCCCAGTTGGCGAATTCCATTTCGCCCCAGCCGTTGAAGCGCCAGTTGACGCCGGCCAGGCCACCCTCGTCGTTAATCAGGAAGGAGGGACAGGTGTCGCGCGTCCAGGCATCGTCAATCTCGCACGAGACAATCTCAACACCCCGGCCGAGAAAGCGTTCGGCTTCAGAGCGCGCTTCCGGCGGCACGAGCATCTTCACCGGCTCAAACTCGCTGATGGAGTTGGCCAGCGTGGCTACCGAATGTTTGGCTTCCCGATGGTGTCCGCGCCAGGCGGTCTCATCGTAGGGCCACGCCATCCAGCAGGCTTCGTGTTTTTGCCATTCGGCCGGCATATGGAAGCCGTCGGCCTTCGGCGTTTTCATTTCTTCAATCGTAAACATGTTTTTCCCCGAATCAGTGAACCTGCATTTTCGACATCGTGCTGAGAACCACGGCACCCAGTACAATCAGACTCATTCCAATGATGGCCGGCAGATCCGGCATCTGGTGATAGAAGACAATCGCCGACACCGCCACGAGCACCATCCCGCCGCCGGCCCATATGGCAAAAGCCGGTCCCATCGGCAGGACCTTCATGCAATGCATGAAGAGCAGGATGGCAACGAGATATCCGCCCAGCACACTAAGCAGCATGAAGGGGCGCTGCAGCCCGTCGACCTGTTTTGCCAGCACGCTGGCAACCACATCCGCCAGCATCGAAATCATCAAAAGAATCCATCCGAATTTCATCTTAGATCTGGTCCTTGATGGCTTCTTCCATGATCGCGATGGTTTTATCGAGTAGCTCGTACGGAACGGTCAGCGCCGGCTCAATACGAATGGTCTGGGCATTGTTCAACGTGCCGCCGCACAGGACGCCGCGCTTGAACATGCCGGCCACCACTTTATAGCCCACATCGCCATCGGCAAACTCAACGCCGATCAGCAGGCCTTTACCGCGGATCTCATTGATCATGCCCGGATACTTGTCTTTCAGTTCGTTCAGTTTGCCGGTCATGTAGATGCCTTTTTCTGCGGACTGTTTCGGCGTATCTTCTTCGAGCATCACGCCGATGGCGGCGAGGGCCGAGGCGCAGGCGATCGGGTTGCCGCCGGTGGTGGTGGTGTGCATGAACGGGTTGGGTTCCATGCATTCCCAGACCTTGGCTGTGGACATGAAGCCGCTGCACGGCACAACGCCGCCGCCGAGTGCTTTACCGAAGGCCATGATATCCGGCTGAACATCCCAGCAGTCGACGCCGAACATTTCGCCCACTCGACCGAAGCCGGTCTGTACTTCATCGGCAATGAGCAGCACGCCGTAGCGGTCGCACATTTCACGCAGTCGCGGCCAATAGTCGGCCGGCGGAACAATGGCGCCCGCTTCTCCCTGCACCGGTTCAACAATAATGCCGGCAATATCGTCGCCGACGATCTGCGCTTTCTTCAGCTCTTCTTCCATCGCATCGGCATCGCCGTACGGTGCATATTTTACGTTTCCAAGGAGTGGAAGAAGCGGCTTGCGATAAACCGACTTACCCATCACGGACAACGAGCCGGCGGTTTTGCCGTGGAAGCTTCCAATGGTTGAAATGAATCCGGCTTTACCGGTGTGGAGCTTGGCGAGTTTGAGCGCACCTTCTACGCCTTCGGTGCCGGAGTTGGCAAAGAAGCCGTATTGGATGTCGCCGGGCGTCAATTCGCCGAGCACGCGGCCGAGCTGGGCGCGCAGCGGGTCGAGCAGTTCCTGCGAATACTGCGGGGAGCGGTGCAGCTGGGCGTTGACCGCTTCCACGACTTTCGGGTGGCGGATGCCCAGGCTGTAGAGGCCGTAGCCGCCGAGCATGTCGATGAACTCCCGACCGAGGATGTCGGTAATGATGGAGCCCTGCCCCGACCACTCGGTCATGGCAAAGTCACCGGCGATGGTGGCGGACTTGCGGTATTCCAGAAAGCCCTTGTTGATGTGGTCGCGGAAGTTTTCGACCGTCTTGTTCGAAATCTCTTCTTTAACGGCCTGCGTCAGCTCGGTTTTACCTGTGACGATGTTGTTGATCCATTCTACTTCAGTTTTTGCATTTTCAATATTTCTTGGCATTTTAAGTCTCCTGTAAATTGATGTTTTAAATGGTGTTACTCGTAGCACGGTGCTCCGCGCCGTGTTCGTTTGGGGAAACGGCCCGGAGGACCGTTCTACACCACGCTGGTATCGGTGCGTAGGCACACCCCTGTCTTTGAAGGTTCCAGATCATCTAGTGCATCTCCCCGCCGTTTTTGGCTGTAAATTTCTGCATCACCAGCACCAGCACAATGGTCAGAATCATGATGATGGTGGAGAGCGCGTGGATCTCCGGGGTGACGCCGCGCTTGAGGGCGGAGTAGATAAAGAGCGGCAGCGTGGTCGACTTGGGGCCGGCGGTAAAGAAGCTGATCACAAAGTCGTCGAGCGACAGCGTGAAGGCCAGCATGGCCCCCGCCATAATGCCCGGTTTAAGCAACGGCAGCAGAATCTTAAACAGCACGCGTTTATGATCGGCATACAAATCATAGGCGGCCTCTTCCACATCGTGCCCGATCAGTTCCAACCGCCCGCGCACCACCAGCGCGACGAACGAAATCTGGAACGTTACGTGCCCGACAATCATCGATGGCATGCCGAGCTCAAACAGGCCGGTGAAGTGGCGGATCACGCTGAAGGCAATCACAAGCGCCACGGCAAAGATGATGTCCGGCGTAACCACCGGCATGTGCAGCAGCATATCCAGCTTGCCCATCGTTTTCTTTTTCCATGGGAAGCGATACATGCCGATCGCCAGCATCGTCCCGAGTACCGTCGAGATGATCGTGGAAACCACGGCCAGAAACAGCGTATTCCACGCCGCCTTCAGGATCACTTCGTTCTGGAACATTTTTATGTACCAGTCGAGGGTGAACCCGCCCCAGGTGAGCCCGAACTTATTCGCGTTGAACGAGAACATCGCCACGCAGAGCAGCGGGATGTAGAGCAGGATAAAAATGCCCACGGAGGTCATCGTGATTCCGGTTGAATTACCGCGTCTCATGTTCAGCCCTCCACCTTGTTAATTTCACGGCGGCGCGATGCCATCAGGGCAGACAGCGTCAGAAGCATCAGCACCAGGCTGAGTGCCGCACCGAGCGGCCAGTTCCGCGAAGTGCCGAACTGCTGCTGAATCAGATTCCCGATCAGCATATAACGGGAACCGCCCAGCATATCCGGCACCACAAACATGCCCATGGCCGGAACCAGGGTGAGTGTGATGCCCACCGAAAGGCCGGGCATGGTCTGCGGCAGGATTGCATGGCGGAATACGCGCCATCCGCCGGAGTATAAATCACGCGCGGCTTCCACCAGCGCCCAGTCCATTTTTTCAACGGCGGTATAGAGCGGCAGCGCCACAAAAGGAAGATACATCGACACCATCCCTAAATAGACCGCGAAGGTGCTCGGATAAAGCGGTGCGCCCGGGTCAATGGCACCGATATCCTGCAACAGCAGCGCCAGCGGCATATTGGGGGCCAGCGCCAGGAACCAGGCATAGGTGCGGATCACCAGATTGGTCCAGAACGGAATCAACAGCAAGGTCAGCCACACCGTGCGGGATTTATCCGGACGGCTCGCCAGAAAAAAGGCCAGCGGATAGGAGAGCACCACGCAGAGGAAGGTCGTAACAACGGCCACCTGAATACTGCGCCAGACAATCAGCAGATTATCCGCCGACCAGCCGAAGTATCCAAAACCGGCCAGCTGTTTCAGGTTGTCCCAGGTGAAGGCCCACTCAATCTGACCATAGTCGCCACGCGTCGTGAAACTCACCACAAACAAGGCTAGACAGGGAATCACCAGAAACATCAGCGACCAGAGAAAACCCGGCGAAACAAAACTGTGGGCACGCCGTGAAAGGGTTTTCTTTTTGACCAATCCGCCGTGAAAAACGGTATAGCTGTCGTCCGGTTTGGACGGTGCATTTTTATCTTCGTCAGTCATTGAGCATCACCACCGATTCTTCCGGGATGTGAACCATTACTTCTTCGCCTTTTGCGAACGGTTGAACCGACTCCGTTTCCACCTGCAGGCCGTTATCGAGGAACAGCTCCTGATAGCAGCCGCGGTAGAGCGAGGTTGCGACCCTTCCCTTGAACGTGCAGGCCGCAGTATCTGTTGTGACACTCATGTTTTCCGGGCGAACGGTGATGACACCGGACGTCCACGGAATGTCATCCGCAACAGTCCATTCTCCATATTCAGTTTTCACGCGGTTGTCGGAAACGCGCTCAGCGTCGATAAAGTTCTGGGTCTGGAGGAAGTCGGCAACAAACTTACTCTTCGGGCGGTCGTAGACCGAACGAACATCGCCCATCTGGGCAATTTCGCCGACATTCATGACGGCCATCCGATCCGAAACAGTTAAGGCTTCCTGCTGATCGTGCGTGACCATGATGAATGTTTTTTCAAGGCGCTGCTGAATCTGCCGCAGCTCGATCTGCACCTGTACACGCAGCTTGGCGTCGAGCGCAGACATCGGCTCATCGAGCAGCAGCAGTTCCGGCTCGTTGGCCAGGGCACGGGCGAGTGCCACACGCTGGCGCTGACCGCCGGACATCTGATCCGGCTTGCGGTCCCCGAAACCTTCGAGCTGTACGAGGTCGAGCATTTCTTTGGCTTTTGCAATGGCCTCCGCTTTCGGAATCCTGCGCGAGATCAGCCCGAAACTGATGTTCTCCAAAACAGTGAGGTGCGGGAAAAGTGCATAGCTTTGAAATACCGTATTGACCGGCCGTTCGTTGGCCGGCTTCCAGGTGATGGCCTCGCCGCCGAGCATCACCATGCCGGCATCGGCCATTTCCAGCCCGGCGATGACCCGCAGCAGGGTGGTTTTACCACAGCCGGACGGACCGAGCAGGGTGAAGAACTCGCCCTTTTCCACCTTGAGGTCGACATACTTAAGAGCCTCCACCTCGCCGTAGTTTTTACAAACTGCAAATACCTTTAAGTCCATGACTTATTCTCCTTAAATTCCTGCAACGCGATTCACACCGTCGTGGGTTAGAAGCGCGCCATAATGCTGCGGACGGCGGTCGCGGAAGAACCCCCATCCGGAGCGGAAGTCGCGCATCGTTTCAAAATCAAATTCCGCGGTCCAGACCCCTTCCGTCTCGCGGTCGGCATCGGCCACTAAAGCACCGGTTTCATCAGCAATGAACGAGCGGCCGTAGAACGTCATTTCCACCTCTTCGTCGCGCTCGGTACCGATGCGGTTGGAGGCACAGACCGGAACGAGGTTTGCAGCGGCGTGACCGATCTGCGTGCGTCTCCAATGGTCGGAAGAATCGTAGCCCGGCGTGTAGGGTTCGGAACCGATGGCCGTCGGGTAGAGCAGCAGGTCCGCGCCGAGCAGCGATAGGCTGCGGGCGGTTTCCGGATACCACTGGTCCCAGCAGATGCCGACGCCGATTTTTGCGTAGGCCGTGTCCCACACTTTGAAGCCGAGATCGCCCGGCGCAAAATAATATTTTTCTTCGTAGCCCGGCCCCTGCGGAATATGGATCTTACGGTAGACACCCATCATGGTTCCGTCGGCATCCATCATCGCCATCGAGTTATAGGTGGCTTTGCCGGCTCGTTCAAAAAAGCTGATCGGCAGTACGACGTTCAGTTCGCGGGCCAGATCCGAAAAGCGTTTCAGAAACGGATCGTCGAGCGTGGCTTCGTGGGCATAGGAAAAGTATTCAAATTTCTGCAGCTTGCAGAAATAGGGTCCTTCGAAGAGCTCCTGCAGCAGAATAATCTGTGCGCCCTGCGCGGCGGCCTTGCGGACCAGCGCTTCCGCTTTGTCGAGGTTGGTCCCGAAATCATCGGAACAGGTCATCTGGGTTACAGCTACTTTAATTTTACTCATAGTACTTTCTTCAGACCTTCAAATTTTTTAACTGAGTGATGGTGCCTTCGAGGGTGCAACGCGCATCCGCTTGCAGGTATTCCATGGCATTCAGCGAGGCCTCGTGTGCTGCGAGCGAAGAGCCGGCGACACAGTCCTCCACTACGCGGCAGTAATAATCGTGCTGGTGGCCATCGACAAAGGTGTAGTGCACGCAGACATCGGTCAGACATCCGCATAAAATCAGGGTATCGATCTTCAGCCCCTTCAACAGAATTTCGAGATCGGTTCCGAAGAAGGCGGAATATCGGCGTTTTTTAATGAGGTAATCCTCGCCGGGCTTAAAACCGAGCACCGCGGTATTCACTTCAGATTGCGGATCATTTTCCAGACAGTGGACCTCCTCGGCCCCATCCAGCTCCCGCCCGAAATCCACCCCGTTCGGCCGATGTACTTCCTGGATAAAAATGACAGGCACTCCGGCTTCCCGGACGGCTTCAATCAGTCGGGCCGAGCCCGCAACCCGTTCATCAAACCCTTCCATGCAGGGAATGGCCTCTTCCGAGTGATCGATAAAAAGATCGCCCTGAATATCAATGACCAGCAAAGCCGGCTGGCCCTGGATGAAAGATCGTTTTTCGGTTGGTGCTGCAGTCTTCATGTATTCTCGGCTTAAAAGGAGAGCCGGGGGGGAGCAGATGCTCCCCCGCGGCATTGGAGGAGAGAGGGTTAACGTTGCATCTTTAACGCTTAACGGGTTTTGATCATTTTCCAGAGTTCGCCATACATCGCGGTGTTGGCACCGGCATCGAGAATGAACTCCAGTTTCTTTTCGGTTTCCGCATCCGGATAAATGGACGGGTTTTCGAGCAACGCTTTATCGATCATCGGCAGCGATGCTTTGTTGGGTGTGGCAAACGCAATATAGTTAGAAAGCTGCGCTCCGTTTTTGGCATCCAGAATGAAATTCATGAACTTGTAAGCCAGTTCTTTGTTCGGCGCTTTTTTGGTGATGCACATACTGTCGCACCAAACCACGGTACCCTCTTCCGGAATCACATAGTCCATGAAGGGAAACTCCTCGCTCTTCATCGAATCACCACTGTAACCCAGAGAAATATCCAGCGCCTTGGCCGTCACCTTGGAAACACCGCCGACGTTCGCCACAAATCCGGCATAACCTTTTTTCTTTTTCGCTTTGATCAGCAGGTCCGCCGCCTTCTTCAGCTCTTTCTTATTCGTCGTATTCATGGAATACCCCAGATAGCGCAAGGCAATGCCGGTCATTTCACGTTCAGAATCAAACAGCGCAAAGCGGGTTGAATCGTCGGCCTCCAGAACGGCCTTCCATGAGGTCACCGGCTCAGCGAACTTTTCCTTGTTGTACACAATGCCAACCGTCCCCCACTGATAGGCGGCCGAGAATTTATTCCCTTTATCGAAGCTGGGATCCGCAAACGTGTCGGTCAGGTTTTTAATGTTCGGGATTTTCGCGTGGTCGAGCTCTGCCAGCAGGCCGAGTTCGATCATGGATGGAACGATGTAGTCCGAAGGGATGACCATGTCATACTGCGATATACCTCCGGCCTGCAGCTTGGCGACCATCTCTTCACAGTTTTCATAGTTGGTCTCGATGACTTTGCAGTCATATTTTTCTTCAAAAGCTTTGATCAGATCCGGCTCGGTATATTCCGTCCAGATATAGAGGTTCAGTTCTTCTTTGGCTGCGGCCGATCCGGCCAGCAGGGCTCCGAGGGCGAGGGCTCCGAATTTCATTTTCATTATAATCTCCATGTTGAGTTTGAGTTTCCGGGGACACGCCCCGCACAAATATTATCCGTGCATCCTTGCGCCTCTTTATGCACAGCCCGTGCCATCGCGAATATTTCACTATCATGCACACGTCTTTACATATTTTATCCTGTTGACAATTAGATGCTTACAAAATTCATGATACATACACTGATGTATGTATACCCGCAACTTGAATACATTCATATCTGTATGTATAGATCCGTATTTGATACATTTTTGTGCTTTTTCGAGTGTTACTAAACCCGCGAAGGAGTGCGAAAAAAGTGCCTACTGCCGAGACGTTTCTCCAATCATTGGAAACAGATTCAGGTCAGCCCCCGAACATCCCTCAGGGCTGGAATCGCCTTCCCACGGACTGTCCCCCGGTAAAGGACAAACCCTTTCCGGATACACTACGCCGCGATCCCACCATGGAAGTCATCTGCGTGGCGTCACACCCCATATTGACCACATCGGCGCGGTGCACGAGTTTAATAGCAATCGTGAAAACTTTCCGGCATAAAATTGATCTCTTGCAAAGGCGCAGAGGACGCAGAGAGATTACCTGTTTTGCTCTGCGACCTCTGCTGCTCTGCGAGAAACTGACCCGTAGTTTAGACCACTATGTTTTGGCAAATGGTATAATACCCGGCTGGTGCACCCCATCGAGGCTGAGGAGATGGCAAAGCCCACAGACCAACTCACTTTATTTCAAAACGAGATGCCCGACGACATTTTACAATTACTGCTGGATGCAGCTACGATCCGGCAACCTATCGCCTGCAGGGCGTAGCCGCAACAGGATGGTTGAACCACAGGGATACCATCGACCTGGGCAACCATCTCTACCAATTGCTGCATCTGCCGGGCCATTCGCCGGGCAGCATCGGCCTGTTTGAAACCAGTACGGGCGTGTTCTTTGCCGCTGATGCGATCTGGGACAGGGGCAACTAACCGGCAAACTTCCGCCAGTCGCCGAGGTCGGTGATCTCTTTTCCAAGGGTTGAAACTTCGGGCTCGGCAATGAATCCGCAGACTTCCGTGCCGCCCCTGAGCTTTACTTTCCCGATGCCAAGCGGGGCGGGAATGGCGCTGACAAATTTGCCGAAATTTTTGAAGGTCAGCCGATAGATCTCCACATAGATCCGCCCCCCGTTTTCCGGATCGTGGATCAGGCCGGGCTTGGCAACCCCGCCGGTTTCGAATGCATACATCCGATAGGCGTTGGCCGTTTCGGTTGACTCCACAAATGCGGCACCAAGTTCTTCCAGCTGATGGTGCAGCGGATAGCCGTTAAGATGTGCACCGCAGACAGCCAGGTCGACCGTTCCCCGGGCCGGCACCGGCTGATACGGCATCGGCCCTTTTTCTGTTTTGCCGACATTCAGGCCGGAGACCTGCTGCAACCGATCCGCCAGCTGCAGCAGCTTGAGGTCGTGCCCCGCAAAGGAAACCAGTGTGATGCCGAACGGCACGGTTGAAGTCATCGCCGTCGGCACTGCAATGGCCGCATAGTCGAGCAGGTTCATGTAGTTGGTGTAATATCCGAGATTGGTATTCAGCTGCACCGGATCGGCATTCACGGCATCGCGCGTATAGCAGGTGCCAGCCGTCGGCGTGACGATCATATCCACCGAACGCATGACGTCATCCGCAATCCGTTTATAGGCCTGCAGCTGATACATCGCTTCAAATACTTTCGGGGCCGGAATCTCCAGCCCGGACAGAATAATTTTCCGGGTGATTTCGAGCACGGCCTCCGGATTGGATTCAATAAACGCCCCGACTGCGGCATAGCGTTCGTTTACCCACGGGCCGGAATAGAGCAGATTAGCCGCATCCAGAAACGGCTGAAAATCAACCTCCACCTTAATGCCGCCCGCCTCTTCCAGCATATCCACGCTTTGGTAGAAAGCAGTGCGATATGCTTCGTTGCCGAAAAACTTCAACTGTTCTTTTTTCGGCACGCCGAACTTCCAGCCACTGGAAATCAGGGGGGCCTGATCCAGCTTGCGGGCATAGCCGTCCGACGGATCAAAATGGGCTGCCACTTTAAATACGGTCTGCGCATCGGCGGCATCGAGCGCAAAAATGGAAACGCAGTCGAGACTCTTACAGGCCGGAACGACGCCGGAACAGCTCAGCGCGCCCTTCGAAGGCTTCAGCCCGATCAGATTATTAAACGCCGCCGGCACCCGCCCCGATCCGGCGGTATCGGTTCCCAGCGAAAACGAAGCGCAGCCATCGGCCACCGCCACTGCCGAGCCGCTGCTCGACCCGCCGGAAACATATGCCGGATCAAAACTGTTCGGGCAGGCGCCATAGGGCGACCGCGTGCCGACCAGTCCCGTTGCAAACTGGTCCATGTTGGTTTTCCCCAGTGGGATCGCACCGGCGTTAATCAGCTGCTCCACGACATATGCCGACTGTTCCGGCACAAATTCATAGTCCGGACATGCCGCTGTGGTTGGAATACCGGCCAGGTCAATGTTGTCCTTAATCACAAACGGAATACCGTAAAGCGGCTTACTCTCAGGCGACTCGCCTTCCAGGGCCTGGATATAGGTAGAAACCTCGTCCGCGGTCAGCTTCCGAATCCACGCCTCCGGCGCAATTTCATCGGCCCTCTTCAAACAAAAATCAATAACGGATTCAACCGTCGCGTCCCCTCTTGTATATGCCTTGTGCAGCGCACTGATCTGTAAACTTTTCATTTTACTATTCTCTTCAACTCATTAGCCACAAAGAGGCACAAAATACACGAAGACTCACACCTGTTCTTTGTGCAGCCGCGCAGCGGCTCTTGTGCCTTTTTGTAGCAAATTAATAATTAGTCATGCGGGACGATGGAACAGACGGCCTGGCCCTGCCGGACGGTATCGCCCGCCTTACAGAAGACCTGCACCACTTCACCCGAACACGGTGCGGATACCGGGATCTCCGTTTTCATACTTTCAAGCACCACCGCATCCGCCCCGGCTTCAATTGAATCGCCGACGGCGACCTGACACTGCCAGACGCTGCCTGCAACGGACGCCGTTACCGCAACGGCCCCCTCTTCGATCTCCGTTTCTTCTGAGGAGGCGGCCGCAACTTCTTCCTCAAACGTCAGCAGATCGTTATCCACCCAGTGCTGATATTCCGCCGCAAAGGCGGCCTGTTGCGTGGTTTTAAAGGCATCAATGCTCTCGGCGTTTTCTTCGAGGAAGGCGTTGTAGTCATTAATGTTAAACGTCGTCTTTTCAATCTTCAGCGAGAAGCGTCCCTTCGGGAAATCGCGGCGCATCTGCATCAGCTCTTCGCCGGAAACCGGATAGAAACGAACCTGGTCGAACCCGCGCAGCAGCCACGGCTTGCCGGATTCAAATTCGCGGGTCACATGATAGCGGTTCCACATCTGCACGGTGCGCCCGACAAACTGATAGCCGCCCGGTCCTTCCATGCCATAGACGCACATATAGGCCCCGCCGATACCGACCGCATTTTCCGGCGTCCACGTCCGTGCCGGATTATACTTGGTTGTCACCAGACGATGCCGCGGATCCAGCGGCGTGGCCACCGGCGCACCCAGATAAACATCGCCCAGCCCCATCACCAGATAACTGGCATCAAACAGAATATCCTGCACATCCTGAATGGAATCGAGCCCGTTGATCCGGCGGATAAATTCAATATTGCTCGGACACCACGGCGCATCCTTCCGGACGGACGACATATATTTGTCAATCGCCAGCCGCGTCTGCGGATCGTCCCAGCTCAACGGCAGATGCACGATGCGCGACTCCACCTCTTCCGGCGGATTTTCGCCCAGCTCGGCGATCAGCGAATCAATGATTTCGAGCAGCTTTTCGCGCGGCAGCAGGGCCGGATCAAAATGAATCTGGAAGGAACGGATGCCGGGCGTCAGGT
Source organism: Pontiellaceae bacterium B12227 (assembly GCA_029432775.1). Taxonomy (GTDB): domain Bacteria; phylum Verrucomicrobiota; class Kiritimatiellia; order Kiritimatiellales; family Pontiellaceae; genus Pontiella. The sequence goes on from JAROAZ010000031.1 coordinate 19,125, forward strand.
CAATGATTCCCGGAAGGTTCAGCTCTTCAAATTTAAGGCTCCAGGCATGCACCTGAAAACGCAGACGCAGGTCGAGCTGCAGCGGGCCGAATTCCAACAGCAGATATTGATCGCCCGCCTGCCGGCAGACCACCTTTTCAAATTCATCGTCTTCGTTCCACGAAGCAATCACCGCCGGGGTTTCTGCAATATCAACCGCAACCGGTTCAGCACCGCTGCGTGCATTTTCGAGCGTCACCGGAATAAACTGCACCTTATCGCCCGGCTTCAGCTGGCCGACCTTCCAAAGCTCGGAACCGATCACCGTGACCGGACAGACAAAGCCGCCGAGGCTCGGGCCGTCGGGTCCGAGAATGACCGGCATATCGCCGGTAAAGTCGACCGCGCCGATGGCGTAGGCGTTGTCATGAATATTAGAAGGATGCAGCCCCGCTTCCCCGCCGTCGGCCCGTGCCCAGTCCGGTTTCGGTCCAATCAAACGCACGCCGGTACGCGACGAGTTAAAGTGCACCTCCCACTGATGCTCCAGGAACGTTTCAATATCCTTTTCGGTAAAGAAGTCGGGTGCGCCGTGCGGGCCATACATGACCCCAATCTTCCAATCATTGGAAACTTTTGGAATGGAGGCTTCGGGCAGTTTTTTAACATTCCAGTCATTGGAAGAATCGTTACCGATGTGCAGTACATCGCCGGCCGCCAGTGCGCGCCCCGCATGCCCACCAAAGCGCCCGAGAATGAAGGTGGACTTGCTGCCCATATAGTCCGGCACATCGAGCCCGCCGCGCACGGCGAGGTACGCCCGCTGTCCTTTATAGAACGCACTGATAGCAATCGTGTCGCCGGCCATTACTTCAACCGCTTCAAACAACGGCACGGTTTGATCGTTCAGCATTACCGTCAGATCGCCGCCGGTGATGGCAACGACCGAATCGGCTTTAAATTTATAACTGCCGCCGGACATGGTCATTTCGAGTGCGGCAGCATTTTCCTCGTTCCCGACCAGCTGATTGGCAAGGCGGAAGTTGAGCATATCCATCGGCCCCGACGGCGGAACGCCGACGCCCCAGAAGCCGGTGCGGCCCGGCACATCCTGTACGGTGGTCTGGGTTCCGGGAATCACGACCTCAATCGTGTTTACGGCATAGTCGAAGGTATTGAGCAGACCGGTAAAGACATCGCCCCTGCAGAAGATTTCATTTTCCAGCACCTGAGCCATCAGATGAATGTTTGTTTCAAAACCATATATCTTTGTGGCGCCCAACGCTTCAAGCGAGTGGGCAATCGTCGTGGCCCGGTCCGGCCCGGTTGTGATGACTTTTGCGAGCAGCGGATCATAATAGGCCGACACTTCGGTTCCGGTTTCCACCCATTTATCCACGCGAATACCTTCCGGAAATTCCGCATAGGTAATAATGCCGCTCGACGGCTGGTATTCTTTGCCCGGATCTTCGGCATAGACGCGGAACTCCATCGCGCAGCCGCTCGGTTTGAGATCAAAGTTTCCAATGGTTGGATCTTCGCCGGCGGCCAGCTCCACCATCCAGCGCACGAGATCGACCCCGAACACCTCTTCGGTTATGCCGTGCTCCACCTGCAGGCGGGTATTCACTTCGAGGAAATAAAATTCCTCGGTTGCGGTGTCATAAATAAATTCAACGGTACCGGCCGAGCGGTAGGCCACTTTTTCCGTCAGCACTTTCGCGGCGGCATGCAGCGCGGCCCGCGTTTCATCTGAAATATTCGGCGCCGGCGTCTCTTCAATTACCTTCTGGTTACGGCGCTGAACGGAACAGTCGCGTTCGCCAAGAATCACGACATCGCCCATTCCGTTACCGAAGACCTGCACCTCAATGTGCCGCGAGGTTTTAATATATTTTTCGAGGAAGACGCCTTCATCTTTAAAGTAGTTTTTACCAAGGCGCTTGATGGTTTCATAATGCGCTTCAAGTTCATCGGAACTGTTGCAGATACGCATGCCGATACCCCCGCCGCCGGCGGTGCTTTTCAGCATGATCGGATAACCGATTTTTTCCGCGGCTTCCAGCGCTTCATCTTCACTATTCAAAAGCGGGGTACCCGGCACCAGCGGAACACCGGCGGCTTCGGCCAGGTCGCGCGCCATGTGTTTGAGACCAAACTCCAGAATGTGCTTTTCCTCCGGGCCGATAAACTCAACGCCCATGGCTTCGCAGGCACGACTGAACTCGACGTTTTCGCTAAGGAAACCGTAACCCGGATGCACGGCTTCCACCCCGTGGTCTTTCATGACTCCGAGAATTTTATCGGTGTTGAGATAGCTCTCCTTCGCGAGCGCCGGACCAATGTTGTAGGCCTCATCGGCCATGGCCACATGTTCCGCATCGGCGTCGGCATCCGAATAAACCGCAACGGCGGTAATCTTCATTTCCTGCAGCGTCCGGATAATCCGGCAGGCAATTTCGCCGCGGTTGGCTACCAGTACTTTTTTAAACATAAAACATCCTCATTAAGTTCGGGGCTAAACCACTAAATCATTATTCCCAGACCGTCATCTGGACCGGCGTCGGGTTGTACCCGTTGCAGGGGTTGTTGAGCTGCGGGCAGTTGGAGACAAAAACGATGAGGTTCATCTCGGCAACCATCTCGACATATTTTCCGGCACCGGAAATTCCGTCTGAAAATTTCGATCCGCCTTCGGGATCAACCGGTACGTTCATGAAAAAGTTAATGTTGCAGACCTGGTCGCGCTTATCCATACCGAGGCCCCAGTCGACGATGCCCTGCAGGAACGTATCGCGGCAGCTGTGCATGTAGCGCTTTTCGTGGGCATAGCGCGAGGTATTTGATTCGCAGGAACAGGCGCTGCCGAGCGTATCGTGGCGTCCGCAGGTATCGGCGATCACTTTCAGCATCACGTTGTTTTCGTTCGAGCGGATCTCGGTACCGAGCTTGATGTAGACATTGTTCTGTTCGCGCAGCGTGTTGTTGGCATGGTAGCGCTCATCGGTGTTGTCGGCATTAAAGAACAACGTGTCCGCCGCCTGATTGCCTTCGAGATCGGTAATGCGCAGGATCTCGCCTTTCTTCACGACCTTCATCCAGTAGTTTCCGGCCGGAACGGTTTCGCTCAGCCGCGCGTTTTCTTCAACAAGTGTACTTTCTTTGAGTTCAGACATAACGGGGTTCCTAGAGATAGTAGTTTTCGGAGTTTTCGAAACCGCGCTGGTTTTCAGGACAGAGCATGCGGCAGGGATCGTCCGCTGCGGCGGGTTCACTTTCGAACATCGTGATCTTAACGGGCTTCGCCACATATTCGGCGGCGGGATTGAGCGGATGCATGCCGGTGTCGAGCACGAGCAGCGTATCCATCTCGGCACGCAGGTCGACATAACTGCCGGCGGGTGAGGCATCGGCCACAAAGGTCATGTTGCCATCCGCATCAATGTCGGTCTTCGAGAAAAAGTTCACGACGTTGGTGAAGTCGCGTTTGGTCATGCCATACTTGGCCAACTCGACCGTCAGCGAATCAAAGCCGTTCCGATAAAAATCGTTCCGCGCATCCTGATAGGATTTAGAGCCGAAACGTTCCTGGATATCCTTGCGGTAGGTGACGCCGCAGATGACGTCGTGCCAGTCGGAGGTTGAATCGGCGACGCTCATCAGCACGCGACCCATATCGGAATAGATGCAGGCGTTTTTGAAGAGCGAGGAGATGTGCTGAATCTTCAGCGTATCGCCCATGTTGTAGCGCTCGGTATAGTTATCGGCATTGTAAAAAAGCGCGGAGGCATTGCTGCCGCCTTCGAGGTCGGTCAGACGAATCGTACGGCCGCGGCGTACGATGCGCGAAAAGTTCCAACCTCCGGAAACCACGGTTTCGTAGAGGATCTTATCTTCGGGTATCGGGTTCATATTCTGCATCCTTTGGTTCAACGTTGTGGATTGGTCCGCAGCGGCGGCAGGATGGCATCGGCAAACGTGATCTGCCCCATCATGCTCTTGCTGCATTTGAGTGCTTTTGACAGCAGGCTGTAGAGGTTTTCCACCTCGCCCTGCACCAACCATATCTCCAGGTTCTTTCCATCTTCCAGCATCACCTGGAAGGTCGAGATGACTTCATCCAGGTAGTCGCGCCGCAGCGCGATCAGCTTGCCGGCGCAGTCGTCGACCGCATCATAGGAAATGGTCAACGTTCCGGCCATCACGCGGGAGCGGTCCTGCTGCTGGTATTTCAGTAGTTCGCGCTTCACCAGGTCGGCAATCATCATGGAACGGTTGTCCATTCCGCGGTCTTCCGCCATCTGCTCGAGCTCGGCATACAACTCGGCCGGCATCGTGACGCTGAAGCGCTTATATTTCTGTTTTTCTTTCTGCATCCTCTATCTCCGTCAAACCTCTTCAGTCGCAACCATCTTAACCACCTTGAAGTCGTCTTTCGACTCTTCAGCTGATGGATGAATCAGTTCTTCCAGATGAATTTTAGTCGTCAGAAACTCGGGCGACAAAAACTGTTCCGGAGAACGCGGCCGCTCCACGGGCACCTCGACGATCTCCTGCACACGGCCGGGGTTGGCTTCGAGCACCAGCACACGGTCGGAAAGGTAAACCGCCTCATCGAGGTCGTGGGTAATGAAGATGATGGTGATGTCGATCTTTTCGCGGATCTGCAGCAGATAGGCCTGCATCTTGGCGCGGGTCTGCGCATCGAGCGCACCGAACGGTTCATCCATCAGCAGCACTTTCGGCTTGTTGGCCAGCGCCCGTGCAATGGCAACGCGCTGCTGCATACCGCCGGACAGCTGGGCCGGAAAGAGATCGGCATAGGGCTCGAGCCCCACAATATCGAGCCACTGCAGCGCCTCGCGCTCGGCATCGAACTTACTCTTGTTGGCCACCTCGAGCCCGAACATGACGTTTTTCTTTACGGTCAGCCACGGGAAGAGCGTGTATTTCTGGAACACCATTCCACGGTCCGCACCCGGCTCGCCGACCGGATAGGTATCGAGCAGGATCAGGCCGTCGGTAATATCCTCCAGACAGGCCAGCATGCGGATCAGGGTCGATTTGCCGCAGCCCGACGGGCCGATGATCGACAGAAACTCGCGCCTGTGAACCTTGAAGGAAACCTGATCCAGAATCCGGCGCACGCCCTCTTCGGTCGGGAACTCTTTTACCAGGTTGTCGATTTCCAGCACGACGGGCTGACGTTTAATGAAGTCGAGCCGTTCTTTGACTTCGGCGGACTGCTCTTTATAGCTCGGCAGATTCAGTTTATTGGGAATATCCATCATGATCAGGCCTCTACCGCAACCGGTTTGTTTTTATTGAACATCCGGCTGAAGAACGAACGTTTGCCCTCTTCCCAGGCAAAGAGTTCGCGGCCGATGGCTCCGAGTATCATATCGGTGCCGAGGCCGATGAATCCCAGCACTAGGATGGCGGCGTATACATTATCGAACATGCGGTATTTGGCCTGCTGGTTTATGAACCAGCTGATGCCGGTGCTGGTCCCGACGACCTCGGCGACAATCAGGTAGGTCCACGCCCAGCCGAGTAGAATACGCATATCCATATAGAGCTTGGGCAGGACGGCCGGAATCACGACGCGAAACAGCAGACAACCGGGTTTGGCACCCAGGGTCTGGGCCGCCTCCACCAGGCTGAAGTCGACGGTGCGCGTGGTGTTGGCAATGACCAGCACCTGCTGAAAAAAGGTGCCGATAAAAATGATGGCCACTTTCGGGGCATCGTTGATTCCGAGAATCGCCACCGCCAGTGCCCCGAAAACCGGGGCCGGGAAGTAGCGGAAAAATTCAACAAACGGTTCGATCAGCTTGGAAAAGAAACTGAAGACCCCGCACATGATTCCCAGCGGCACCCCGATGATGGAGGAAATGATGAAGCCCCAGAACACAACGCGAACACTGTGCGCCACACTTTCGTGGAACCATGGATCACCTTCACGGCGCGGCTCGGTGACAAATGCGGAATAGAGCGCGCCGGCGACTTCGTGCGGCGCCGGGAAATAGACCGGGTTGACTCGTTTTCCAAGCATTGGAAGGTCGCCCTCGGTGGTCAGATTTTCATTTTCCAGCTGGAAGGTTTCGCGGTCAACCCGGTCGCCCTCTTCAAAATAGATGGTATCACCGGCTTCCACAATCTGCACTTCAGGTTTCCAAACCGGCAGATAGCTGATGGCCGACCAAATCAGCAGTGGAAGGATAAAGGAAGCGATGGTCAGTCCGCGCACCCGCTTTTGCGAGAGCCCCTTTCCGAATCTGAACCATTTTTCTTCTTTGTTAGACATAGAGCACCCCTGCCCCTCGGAAGTTTCCGAAGATAAATTAGAAATCTTTCTGGACTGTTATCCCTCGCAGAGGCGCTGAGATCGCTGAGTTTTTACTTAGCTTTTAGCTCTGCGCTCTCAGCGCCTCTGCGAGAAATTTTCAGTTAAAATTCGGCACCCCGCATGTGCGGGGTGCCTTAGGAGTTGAGGAGAGATTATTTCACTTTCTTCGTGAAGGACGGATCGATGCAGCGTTTCACCTTCACCGGCTCTTCATAGACCTTGTTGGCCACGAAGAAATCGTTGACCACCGTGCAGGATCCATAGAGGGAATCAAACCCCTTTCCTTTCTTCAGCACCTGCAGCACGTCCGCTTTAGAAAGCATCTTAGTGCCGGAGAGAAAGGGCTTGTATTCCGCCGGGGTCAGCCCCACGCGGGCCGAAAGAATTTTCAGCATCTCTTCTTCATTGGCCGGGTCGGCCATGTAATCAATGACGTCGTACCAGGCCGCAACCACTTTCTGCCAGTCGTCCTTACGTTTCAGCAGGCTGCCGGGAGCCACGGCAAGCGTGTCATAAATAATACCGGGAGCATCGGCCGTTGTGTAAACGGCGGTCGAACCTTCAGAAGCTTTCAGTGCCATACCGGAATGGGGCTGCCACGCCACGATGGCATCCACATCGCCGGATGCAAGCACCTGCGCGGCCTGATGAGTCGGCATATTGACCAGCTCCACATCCTGTTCTGTGAGACCGCTATCCTGCAGGGCCTTCATCAACAATTCATGACTGAGGAAGCCGATTTCAACACCGATCTTTTTGCCCTTCAGCCCTTTGACATCTTTAATGCCCGATCTGGCCACAATCTTGTCGTTCCCGTTGCTGTAATCGTTGACGAGGATCATCACATTGCGGGCCCCCGTTGCATTCAGGACCATGGAGTCGCCATTGGCTACACAGACCGCATCTGCTTTTCCAGCCGCGAACGCATCCATGGATGCCACATATTCAAACCAGAGCAGTTCAACTTCCACGCCCTGCTTTTCAAAAAATCCTTTTTCCTTGGCGATATCCCAGGCCACCCAGCCCGGCCAGTCGCTATAGGCAATCTTCAGCGGCTCTGCCTTTGCGGTACAGACTCCTGCAACCAGGGCCAGAGCCATCACTGTAGGTTTAATTAAAGACATCAGCTTGGTATTCATTTCGTTCTATCTCCTATTCAGGGTTCCTCATCCTCTAACAGTATTACTAATCACATTTTCAGTGATACCAAACCATATTGCATAGACTGTGCCACCGAGTCTGTTTCACCATGATAAACGGCTCCACATACCACGCTATAACATACATATATGACTACCTCTGTATTATTTACGAGATAACATAAAAACTAATCCTTATAAAAATCAACCTTCCAAGCCTGACTAAGCTCCATCATATCAATTACATTTATGGAGCATTATAATTATTTAAACTCATTTATGTAATTAGACTTCCAGTGCACAAAAAAAGCGCCCCCGAAAGGGCGCCTTAGGATCTATTAACTAAGAGATCAATTCTTAGAAGGAAGCGGCGAGGCCGATCATACCAAGAAAACTAACATCATAGCCAAGGGTACCGGTTGTTTTATCAGCATCACCCAATACGTCATCATCGATCTGACCGATGTAGGCCAAGGAAGCACTAACGCTCCACACGTCGCCCAGCGGATAGCCAGTACCTACAGACAGATCATAGTCAGAGAATCCAGAATCACCGCCATCCGGAGCTGCATAACCCATACGGGCGCCCAATGAGATCGCGAGATCTTCGGTGACTTCGATGTCATATCCTGCACCTAATTCAACATAGGCAGATGTGCTGATCGCACCGCCCACACCCTGATAGTAGGTTGCAGCGAGGGCTACACCTGCAAGAGAATAACCTGCACCAAAGCTGAGCTCTTCATCGGAAGAACCTGCACCATAGGCATACTCACAATAACCAACAGATAGATCCAGACCTTCTACAAATGTCGGGAAGCTGTAAGATACATACCAATCTGTTTCCTGGAACGTAGAGCTCTGCGCTCCGGTATAGGAATCATCCAGGTCGTACGCACCCCAGGCACCGAATGTTACTCCGCCGTATTCTTCCGGCAGTCCGAAACCAGAGGCTTCGATTCCCGGCTGGAAGCTGGCCTTGTCACTCAGTGTAACACCACGAAACACGTATGCCGACGCGAGATCAAACGTTACGTCCACGGCCATTGCAGATGAAGCAACCAGACCGGCTGCGATAGTTGTAGTGATAATTTTTTTCATTTTATTTCTCCTTGGTTCTTTCTCTGTTTGCGTTTTTGAATTGTTTCAATTAATCGGCAGCCGGACCCGGTAAAGTCCCTCGAGGATGCGAAAGGAAATCGCACGGGATCCGGCCGCCTAAAAGGTACTTCTTAACCAACGGCCTCGGGGCCCTTTTCTCCAGTCCGGATCCGGATACATTCCGGTAGCTCCAGGATGAAGATTTTACCGTCGCCGATATTACCGGTGCGGGCACCGGCGATGACGGCTTCGACCACGGTGTCGACATAGTCGTCGTTCACAGCGATTTCAATGCGGACTTTCTTCAGCAGGTTCACCTCGATATCCGCACCGCGGTAGGTTTCGTGGTAGCCCTTCTGCTGACCGCAGCCCATGGCATTGGTTACGGACATTTTGTAGACTTCTTTTTCATACAGGCTCTGTTTCACTTCGTTGAGCTGTTCAGGCTGAATGTAGGCAATAATCAGTTTCATTTTCTTAATCCTTTCGTTTCAGCTGATTAGTTAGAGGTGAAGATCTGGAAGCCGTGGTAGGCTTCTTCGCCGTGTTCGCCGATGTCCAGGCCGCGGAGTTCTTCTTCTTTGCTGACGCGGAGCATTCCAACCGCTTTCAGGATGCTGAAGAGCGCGAACATCGTGATGAAGGCCCAAACCGGGATGGCAATGGAACCGGTGATCTGAGCCACCCAGTTACCGTAACCGTCGCCATAGGATCCGAAGATCGCTGTGGCAATACCGCCCCAGACACCGCAGAGACCGTGCACCGGGAAAGCACCCACCGGATCGTCAATGCGCAGTTTGTCGAGCAACTTGACACCCATCACAACAACCACACCGGCAACAGCGCCGATAATAATGGCTTCAACATTGGTCACCCCATCGCAGTTGGCGGTGATACCCACCAGACCGGCCAGGATGCCATTGGCAGCCATCGTCAGGTCAGGTTTTCTATGCATAACCCAGGAGACCACCATGGCGAGAACCGCACCGGCACCGGCTGCGAGCAGGGTATTAACCGCAATCAGCATAACTGCTTCGGTATTATCTTTCCCTGTGATCGCAAGCTGCGAGCCCGGGTTGAAGCCGAACCAGCCGATAAGAAGAATGAAGACACCCAGCGTAGCGAGCGGGAGGTTATGTCCCGGCATGGCTTTCGGAGTTCCGTCTTTAGCAAAGCGTCCAATACGCGGACCGAGCACAATGGCAGCAGCAAGGGCCGCAAAACCACCGCAGGCGTGCACCACCAGCGAACCGGCAAAATCGTAGAAGCCCATCTGATCCAACCAGCCGCCGCCCCACTTCCAGTAACCGGAAATCGGATAGATGATCGCGGTAAGAATCGCGCTGTATACGAGGTACGCGCTGAACTTCAAGCGTCCGGCAACCGCACCGGAAACAATCGTGGCCGCTGTTGCAGCAAAAGCAACCTGGAATAACCAGTCCACCTGCAGGGTCAACGCCCCCGCCTCTGCAATCTCAGCACCGTTGCCGCCGATCCCGAACTGACCGAAGGCAAAAAAGCCGTTTCCATCACCCGGATACATCAGGCCGTAACCAATGATGAAGTAGAGGATCATACCGATCGACAGGTCCATCAGGTTTTTAAAGAGAATGTTCACGGTGTTCTTCGCGCTGTTGAATCCAGATTCAACCAATGCAAAACCTGCCTGCATGAACAGAACCAGCACCGCGCAGAACAACAGGAACATATTATCAATTGCGTACGCCCATTCGCCGGCTGTTGCCGCCGCATCGAACGCAGGCCCCGCTTCGGCAGCTTCCTGTGCCAATGCGGGAGACGCCATACCAAGCACCAACGCTGCCGCGATCAATGCTGGAGTTTTCAACCACTTAATTTTCATCGTTTACACCCTTCATGTGTTTCTAACTTTGCCCGGACACCATATCCGCGACTGATGGCGACCCTTATTGCAACAGGTATGCCAACGGCCCTTTTTCGCCCCCATTAATAGTTGTATTCCATTGCATTTCAGGAAGATAAAAATATTCCAACCAAATAACACTTTTATTTATAACAAGCCATGAAGCATCATATTTGTTGCACATGCAGGCTTATAGACATTTTTGTCGCTTCATTTTCCGCATACCTCAATAAAGCGTTGTTTTTGCTATGGATGCACCGGTTTATGAGTAGAATCCGGTCCATGGAATTCGATATAAAGATCATGAACGGCAATATTCTGGATGGTTCAGGAAAAACCGCAACCCATTGCGATATAGGAATTAAAAACAATCGAATTACAAAAATGGGTGACCTTTCGGATGCAAAAGCGGAAAAAAATGTCGATGCGACCGGATTAACCGTCAGTCCCGGATTTATTGATGCCCACTCCCACTCCGACACCTATCTGCTGCTTGAGCCCAGCGCCGCCTCCAAAGTTTACCAGGGGATTACCACCGAAATCTGTGGAAACTGCGGCGCTTCAGCCGCCCCACTGAACGGCGGCTACAAAATGCCTTCGGATTGGCTGGATAAGGATTATTCAGCAATACGTGATAAATTTCACACTTTTAAATGTGTGAAATCAGCTCAGCATATTGCGCCCTGGCAGACGGTAAGTGACTACCGAGCGTGTTATAGCCTTTCCAAACCCGCCATCAATGCGGCCCTGCTGGTTGGCCACAACACGCTGCACGCCGGCATCTGCGGCTACGAACCACGCGCCGCCACGGCCGATGAAATGAAGAAAATGTTCCAGACATTGGAACAGGCGCTCGACGAAGGGGCCATTGGCCTCAGCTCCGGTCTTGCCTATCCGCCCGGTTCGGCCGTACCGCGCGAAGAAATTATTGAGCTCGCCAAAGTGGTTGCCCAATACGATGGCCTCTATACCACCCATATGCGCTCGGAATCCGGCGGACTGCTCGAAGCCATTGATGAAGCCATCGATATTGCCGAACGCTCCGGGGCAAAGCTGCAGATTTCCCATCTCAAGGCATCGGGTTCCGATAACTGGAACAAAATCGATGCTGCCTTCGGCAGAATCCGAGCGGCGCAGTCGCGCATGCAAATCGGTTCCGACCGCTATCCCTACACCGCCGGCTGTACCGACCTCGATATTGTTCTTCCTTTGTGGGCCACCTATGGCGGACGCGACGCCATTCTCGAACGGTTGCGGACTTCCAATGTCCGGAAAAAACTCCGCAATGAACTGATGGAACATCCGGACGGCTATTGGGACAACGTCATGGTCGGCTCAACGCAGTATGAGGAGTTTAAGGGCAAATATCTGCCCGAAGTAGCCGTAACCTTAAACCTGAACGAGGTCGACGCCCTGCTCAAACTGATCGATGAAGACGATCTTAAAACCGGCGGTATCTTTTTCAGCATGTCCGACGATAATCTATGGCGTGTGCTGGCCGAGCCGTATGTCTCGATCGGATCCGACGGCTCGATGCGCGCACCCTGGGGCCCGCTCAGCCACGACCACCCGCATCCACGCGCCTATGGAAGCCATACCAAATTCCTGCGCGCCGCGCTCGATGGAAAAACCGTTCCCCTACCCGAAGCCATCCATAAAATGACCGGGCTTCCGGCCGAACAGTTTAATCTGAAGAACCGCGGCCTCCTGAAAGAAGGCTACGCGGCCGACATTCTGATCTTCGATCCCGATCGAATTAAAGAAAACACCACCTACGCCGATCCGCACCAACTCTCGGAAGGAATGGTCCATGTTTTTGTGAATGGTTTCCACTGTCTGGAAGACGGAAAACATACCGAATTACGCGGCGGAACCTTTCTTGCCCGGAAATGATACCTCTTCGGCAACCTGGCGATATCACTTTTTGTTCTCCTATCCACCGACTGTGCTCAGAATAGTTAAAACAAGATTAAGCACAAATTTGATAATTGATAAATACACGTATTTTAGGTAAGTGTTTTCATATGGAGGATAAGTATGAAAAACAAAACTTCGTTCTACATGGTACTATTTCTGGCAAACGCGGTATTTGGCGGCTATACGGATGATTATCAACACGCCGCTTTTAACGTGCTCTACTCCGGCGGAATTTTCCCGAATTTGGGTGAAACCAAGATGCTGGACGTGGAATTTAATACGGTATCTATTTTAGCTGGAAATACCTATGATGCAGAACTCGATATTACGGAGGTTTCGCGCAGTATTACGAACAAACTCCTGATCGGCGACCATGAGATGCTGGGAAACGGGTTCGCCGTAGACATCGAGTTTAATTATGCTTCCACAAACGGACTGGTTCAACCGCTTCCCCATAATGTTCTACTTGCAACACCCGTTGATGAGAATTCCGGTTTCCCGTTTGCATTTAATACAACCACAAACGTTGCTTTGGCTGCTCTTGCAAATGACACCCAGGAATCAGGTTTTGAAACTGGACTGAACATACTGGTACGGCATAGTAGCGGGAAGGGCGACAGCTCGATTGATGGGCGCTATGCCCGTTTTACGATGGAAAGCGCATGCGAAAATAGAGGCCAAATCGATATCATGAAATTGGCAGCCACTACCATCGAATTTGATGGTCTGGGCAATTATGCGGAATCCGGCACTGAATCGTTCGCAGAACGATGGGTGGAAGAGACCGTAGCCGATCTTGGCGACGATGACTTAGTTAATGACACTGTTTTTACCCTGACCAACGGCACAGACACCGCATTTACTGCCTCAGGAACGTATGCGGTGCATGACACCGGTCGCATTAACCTGGCGCAAACTCAAGGTGCGCTGATTGATTTTCAAATCAGCTCCGATGATAATCTCGCCATCTCCACATCAGGCTTTCTCAGCTTCCAGCCGGGCGGTGAGTCGGGCATGGGAATGGTAACCGGGGGTGGGTCCCGATTATCCGTACTGATCAAAGTACCCGACGACCACCCAACAGCTCCAATGGATGAGGTCTATTATCTAGGCGAACTGTCCGAGCATATACGAACAGGATCGGCCGGTTTTTCTACAGCTGGAATCAGTGCCTCGCGTACCTACCTCCACTTGCAACCCAATTGGACCTTTTCAATCCGTTCAGATGAATGGCTTGTTGAAAACCGCTTCCAGAACCAGCACCTGAATACAGGGGGAAGTGAGCCAAACATCGAGTCGGTAACCCTGGTGGAAACCGAAGCATTTGATAAAAGCATCTGGCTGGCCCATGGCACCTATACTGTGCAAACCAACGGAGTGCTTTCCTTGTCGTTCTCGAACGGAGAATTTGCGGAGGCACAGCTAAGCGCCAACGACGAATACCTAGCCTATGCGGCATTCGATAACGGCGATGACGAAGTCGGAACCCAGCTGGGCATTGGAATCCGCCGCGTCTCGCCGGTGCCCGCAGCCCCTGTGATCATTGACCGGCCAGAATATACCCCGACGGGTGCGGTCCTGACTCTTTCCATACCAACCAACCTGATTGTCGAAGCGCTGGCATCCACCAATCTGACATTCGGAATTTGGGAGTCCGGCGGGCTGATCTCATCAACAAGCGGCACACTGGAAATCACCGATCCCTCAGCAACCAATGCAGCAAGCCGCTTTTATACCACCAGTTTCGCGCCATGGTAAGCTTGCCCACCAATTCCAGCAGGATTCTCTGGATAGTACCGGCAAACCAATTGCTCTGACTTGAAAAACTTATTCGTTAGGGAGAAACACGCATAGAATGCGTCAGAGTATTGATAAACCCCGCTCTTTTCGCGGGGCGTATCTTTTGTTCGGGTTAACTGGTCGCCGCCAGGAGCAAGAAGGATTGTTCCAATCCATGGAAGTTGCATCCGATTTAAATCGCTCAGATGGGCGCGTAGGTGCGATACAAGCGAGGTCGGGCCGTTTTGCCCTTCCCGATCCGGGAGCAGGGTGGTTTTCTTGATGTTTTGGCACTTGTAGATCCGATTGCCGCGTTCTTCATAGATCTCGCGCAGGATTTACTGCTTGGCCAGCTTGCTGAAGGAATCGAATCCATCGGGGGAATCACTGCCACAACAAAGGATTATCCGCACAGAAACCTGACGGACAATCCCCCTCTTCACCATGCTCAACGGCTCGTCATCATGCTTTTATCCGAATGGTCCACCCTGACAAGCTGAATATTCCAGAATGATTGGATGAAATGGAAAAGATGAACCATTTACCTCCAGAAACACAAAAATAACGTCCCCGCGACCGGCAAGGCCTATCATCAAAGTTATCAGACACTAGATATTTCATTAAAAGACTAAGTCAATTGGTACATACTGAACGCACACTGGCCTTCCGGACGAGGCCCCGCTGAAATCATGGTCGTTCAATGGAACGAACCTGATAAAAATCGCTGTTAAGGCTTGGATTTCAGGGATTCTCCCCTATTTTTCACAACTTCGAAGCCCATTCTGAACGGAGAAACTGAAATGAAAGACTTGAAGAAAGCCCTCGGCATCGGCGTTGACACGGCCTCTAAAAGCCATCGCAAAACGTTGATTTCCTATATTAATCTCAAATTGTCTGCCCTCGATCAGCCGATCTATGAAAAAAGTGACGGCAAAGAACTCGATGTTGCACTCGACCTGATTCACAACATTCGCGAGAAGAACCGCATTCTTCACAACTACCTCTGTCCGGTCGATCAGCGCATCCAGAACTTTCTGAACGCCTATCTGGCCGACGCCTGCAGCGAAGTTCCCATGCTGCCGAACAGCACGCTCACACTGGACCGCCACGGTCTCGCCCGCGAGCTTTCGCTTCCGCCGCACAAAAACACGTTCATTGCCAACGGCATCGAATCCTACCGTATCCAGCAGGGCGTTCTGCACAACCCGAAACATGACCGCCGCACAACCAAAGGTGTTTTCCACATTGCCGAAGGCGGCTTCCCGGTTCCGGTCGACAAACTCGAAGTACCGAAACAGACCTACGCCAAGCTGTTGGAAATTGCGCTGAATCCCCCGCAGGATCAGATGGAACTCCCCTTCACATCCGCACAGGATCAGAAAGCGGCCTGCCACGTTTCCCTGCTGCTGCGGCCAATGATCAGCCCCGAGGTGCCCGGATTTCTCCCCGAGAAAAATATGGAAGTACGCTTCTTCGCACCAGGCAACTATGCCTGTAACCTCGACTTTGTGGAATCCATCTTCGGCAATGCCGGCGATCCCTATCTTCCCGAAAACGATGCCGGACTCGACCCGAACAACTGGAGCGGATATACCGGTTGTGTCATTCTTGCCCCGCACATCTGCGGACTGAAAAAGAAAGATCTCGGACTCCCTTATGTGGACGACGCCACCGAACGCCAGAAGCGCGACGGCATGTGCTGGGCCAGCCCCGACGAACTCTACAACGGAGGCACTCCGTTTAAAGTCACTGCCCGCGATGAAAACGGCGTGATGGTTACCCTGATTGCCGATAACTATTTCGGCTACTGCAAAAAAGAAGTCAAAACCCAGATCGGCTTTGCCGCCAACCTGTACGGACTTTGCGAAGAAGAACATGCCGGCGGCGCACTGGCGCTTCCGCAGTACAACCTCGCCGAACACTTTTCGCCCGACGGCACGCTGACGCAGCTGGACCACACGCTGGCCAATGTGCTGCATGTGATGGGCGATGCTGTAACCATTCATCCGGAAGGCTATGCCTCCGACAACAATCACCCGAACGTCTTCTTTATTCCGGAGACGGCCGAATTCAGCATCCCTGAGCAGAGCGTCACCTGGACTCAGGCCGGAAGCAAACAGAGCCTGAAATTGCTCGAAGACCGCATCTTTGTTTATCCGTCCGGCTATCGTGTTGCACTGAAACAGAGCCCGACCGCCGGCACCTGGCGACTCGTTGGAACCGTTGCGGAAGGCACGCTTTGCCATAAACCGTGCACCGTATCCGGCG
The DNA here is from genome assembly GCA_029432775.1 of Pontiellaceae bacterium B12227. Taxonomy (GTDB): domain Bacteria; phylum Verrucomicrobiota; class Kiritimatiellia; order Kiritimatiellales; family Pontiellaceae; genus Pontiella. The sequence continues at coordinate 35,539 of JAROAZ010000031.1, forward strand.
GCGGAAAATCCGAGATTTCCAAATCACTCACCGACGCCATGATCTCCGGTTCCATCTTTGTGGCCGACTTCGAAAAAGATCTCGATGCTGTTCAGGAAATTCTGGACCATAACTACAGCACCCGCTTTAGAGTGCCACGCGAAGAAGGCCACACCAGCCGTCCACTGCTCGGACCGGGACGCTCGCTCGGCTCCGTGATTAAACTGCTTAATCCGTCTCCCGAAAACACCGACGATTACAATGACTGGCTGCTGAGCATCCCGAACCGGATCAAAGGGCTGCTTTTCCTGCTGAAGCGTTTTTATCGGCCCGCATGGGGCTCCGACTGGCGCTCGCATCTCAGCGTGGACTTCATCAACGGCGAACAGGGTCATGAGCTGAAATTCGACGGCAAAAAAGTGGCCGGCAACTACCTGCGTATCGGCATGAGCACCGAAGGCATCTGGCGCACGAGTAAACTGCGCACCGACTTCATTCCGGCCGATAAGATTCAATGGGAAGACGACATCTCCGCATCCATCGTGGTGCCCTCGCACCTGCTGACCGACCTCAACCCGGAATATGCAGGCGCCGCAAGCGTTAAGATTGTAGAGAACTGCGAATCGCGTCTCTTCCAGCGCCCGGACGAAGCCGTGAACCGCGGGTTCGACAAGCAGGCCGAAGCCGACCTGGCCAGCCCGAACAATTTCCTCTCGAACTTTGCACCGCTGAAACGCTCGGACGCACAGGACCTGCTGGATCATTCGGTCATGTATAATCAATACACCAAGCCAATGCGCAAGCTGATCCGCAAAACTGCCGGCGCCCGCAAAGCGGACCGCCTGTTTGTTGATTCCGCCTCACCGCGCATTGTGGACGGCGCACCGACCAAGAACCCGCGCTATCTCCAGACCCGCCCGGACCTCGTGGACGGCATGCCGAAATATCTTTCGCTGCTTTCCACCCGCCTGTTCCGCAAAATTAAAGCCGGTAATCCGCTGTTCACTCCGGTGAATGCCGTACTGCCGGGCCGACGGAACAACCCGGCCGAACCGGGCATCCGCCCGCTGGCTGTCTACGGCCCGATCCACTATCAGGAACTGCCCGAACTGTTCATGGACTTTGTCTGCAGCCTAACCGGGAAATCGCCCTCCACCACCGGAGCCGGCACCGAAGGCGCCCTGACCAAAGGGCCGTTCAATGCCCTGCCCGCCACGGCCGACCTTAACAACGCCCTGCTCTCGTTCATCCTGACCGGAAGCAACGGCTTCTCCACCGCGGCCGGCTACATTGGCTCCAAACACAAAGTCGAACACGACGTCAGCCTGCTGATTCCAGAACTCTGGTGCCGCCTCACCGAAACCGAACGCGACCCGAAAGCCATGCTCGCCAACGGACAGCTGGAAAAACTCGAAGACTTCGAGTTCGAAGGCAAGCCCGTTCTCGCAAGCCGCCTCGGCTACCGGATCACGGAACGCTTTGTGAACGACTACCTCGGCAAAATCTTCGAAGCACCCAAAACCGTATTCGAAGAGGATATGCTCAAACCGGAACTCCAGAGCATGGAAGAGTATGTCGACGGCATTAACAACATCGTTGAAACGCAGCAGATGATTGCCCGGCGCTTCATCGACGACGGCAGCATCAACAGCTTTATTCCGCCGATGAAAGCCCTGATCAGCATTATGGCAACCGGCTCCTATGAAGGTAAAGATATCACCGATCCTGAAATCCGCAGCCTCTTCGAGCGCGAAGCCGTACTCAAGAGCGATTGGTATCAGGAACGCCTCAAAATCAAGCAGGAGCGTAAAGCAGCGGCATGTCGTAAGCACATCGAATATCTCAACGACTTCATCAGCCAGAAACATAACGCCGCTGAAGTCGAGACCCTCAGTTGCAGAGAACGGCTGGAAGTGGTTGAAAAACGGCTGATCTACGTCGAATCCAAACAGTTCATCGAAGACCACGCCGGCACCATCGGCGCGGATCCGATTGCCCTGTAGTTTCCAACCATTGGAAAGATGAAAGGAACCGCTCATTCGGGCGGTTCTTTTTTTGTGCCCGGAATCCAGTCGGTACTTTTTCCAATGTCTGGAAAAACCGGAGGGCGATGCTTTGTCATCGCCGCACGTACTCGAAAGCTGCGACGACGAAACGTCGCCCTCCATCACTCTTCGTACCCACAGCGCTTCCGAAGTTCGGAAAGATGGTTTTGATAGACGCCGCGCGGGGTGGTGTTGTGCTCGATGCAGAGCGCGGCGGCATTACCGGTGGCAATGCCCATCTGTCCGGTGGTGTTCATAACGCGCGGCCCTCCGAGGCCGATGTGTGAGCAGCTGAAACAACGGCCGGCCATCATCAGGTTTTCAATATTACGGGAATAGAGTGTGCGGAACGGAATGTAATAGAATTTGCCCCATTTGTGGAACAGAGCCTCCGACAGGAAGTCGACGTCTTTACCCTTCAGCTTTTCCTGATAGTGCACATCAATCGCGCGTTTTTCCGTAACGACCGTATCGGGAAATTTACGAGCCTCGGAAACATCTTTCATGGAATAGATATAATCGCCCATTAACCGGCGCGACTCCCGCTTTCCGGCAATGTGCGCCACCCATTTGAGGGCCACGTTCGCGTGCTCCGGATTCTTTTTTGCGTTGCTGAACGAGCCGTAGATTGCGCGGAACATATGGTCGCGAATCTCTTCCGCATCGTCGATCTGATGCAGTTCGTTGCTGGAATATTCCCACTGCCACTCGCCGTTTATCGAAGCGTGTTGTTTTGCAACATCCATGGCCCAGGGGACGGCCGGAAACTCAGAAGGTTCCGCAAGCCTGTGCGAGTTCCAGAGTACGGAAGAACCCATCACGCGGTTGTCCGGCGTTTCGGGCGACCACAAATCGCCGTGTTTGTCCCAGCCCTCATCAAATTCATTGCGGCTTTCCCGCCCATAGCGGAAATCCGCGCCGGCCCAATAACCAATCCAGCCGTCGCCGGTACAGTCGATGAAAACCCGAGCCTCAAAACGCTGCACCTCACCGCTTTCGATATGCCGCGCGTCCACACTCCGGATTCGGTTCTCCTCCATCGTCACACCATACGCCCGCCAGGGCAGAAACATTTGCACCTCGCTGGCCTTCATGGTGGCATGCCGCTTATCCGTGTCGGCAGCGGCTTCGGCGGATCCGTTTTTCCAATGTTTGGAATCGATGCCTTTCAGGATCTCCCCGCCCTTTCCGTGAATCCCGAGCGTATGCACGCGCACTTCATCGCTGGCATTTCCGCCGAGGCGCGGGCGGTCATGAATGAGCGCCACATTCAGCCCCTGCCGCTCAGCCGCCAACGCAGCACCGCACCCGGCAAGCCCCCCGCCGACAATCACCACATCAAATCGCTGAACCACAGTCGGCGCTGCCGGCTTGCGCTCTTCCAGTTCCGGCGGAAGCGCGTTGGGATCGTCTGAAAAAAACAGGGCATCGCACCGTCCCTCAAAACCGGTCAGGTCGATCAGCCGAATCGCGGTCGGTTTATTCCGCAGCTCCACCATACCGCCATCCTGCCAGCCCCAGCCCGGCACGGTGCCGAACTCTACGGGCAGAAGATGCGACCCGACCTTCACCTTGAACCGGCCCGGTGCTTTCCAGTCGCCCGCCGCCCAGTTTTTGGTACGCACCCAGACCCGGTATTTTCCAATGGTTGGAAATTTTACGGTCGTGACGGCATCCTCGACCGGTTGGCCCATGCCATGCGCCAGAAGGTAGGGCGACCCCATCTGCTGCACAAACTGCTGGTCCACCACCCAGCCGCCCTTCTGCATAAAACTCTCGGCTTCCACCAGAATACCGCTGGCCAGCGAGAGCTGAGTTCCCAATAACATTGTCGCAAAAATCTTATACATACCTATTCCCTTAAACCGTTAGATTTAAACAGTAGACGCCGCACACACGGTTTTTGTAACACAGAATAAAGATCAAAACGCGTACATTTGATTCCGCTTTTGTCCAACCCGATCTGCCGAAAGCGTCTCATGCTTTGAACAGTCCGTTCGGGAGGCGGATGAAACGAAAGGAGCATGGTATGTTAACTGCTACTGGAACATGGACGCCCTCCGCAAAAACCGGGCTTAAGAAAGATACTGAGAATATGGACGAATTGATTATCAACCCGACGAACAGTCTCCACATCGTTGAATTTCCACACGATGGCGTGACCGCACACTTTATTACCGCGCAGGCCAGCGAAGAAACCATGAACGGGGTTTTCGATCAGGTTTCGGCCGAAATGGCGGCGCGTGATGCCCGCATCGGGTTTCAATACCTGTTTGGCGGCCGACAGTTCTATCCGAAAGCCGTCTCATCCATCAAAAAGCTGGATTGGCCGCTGACCTTGCTGCATGGCGATGCCTGTTCCGGTTCCACTATCACCGGCACCCAGTTTATTGCCCTTTCCGGCGCTCAGCTTCATCCGGTGATGGATGGCGACCGTATTGTCGGCAACTGGTACGACACCGAAGACGCCCGCTACTGCCTGCTCGGCAACATTCATGCGGACGATCTCTCCGCCGGCCGCGAAGAACAGGCCCAGGCGGTCTTCGAAAAAATGGAATCCCTGCTCAAACAGGCCGACATGGAGTTCACCGATATTGCCCGAACCTGGCTCTATCTCAACGACCTGCTCGACTGGTACGACGAATTTAACGTGGTCCGCACCCAGTTCTTTAAGGAACGCGGTACCTTCGAAAAAATGGTTCCGGCTTCCACCGGAATCGGAGCCGGCACCGCAGCCGGCGAAGAAATGGTCTGTGCGCTGCTGGCTGTGAAACCGAAAAATGATTCAGTCAAAGTATTTGCCGTTCCCTCTCCGCTTCAGTGTCCGGCACTGGACTATAAAAGCTCCTTTGCACGCGCCGTTGAAATCGATCAGCCCGGCTCCCGTCTGCTGACCATTTCCGGCACTGCCAGCATCGAACCCGGCGGAAAAACCGTTCATCTCGACGACACCGAAAAGCAGATCGAGCTCACCATGGAAGTGGTACACGAAATCCTGAAGTCCCGCGATATGGACTGGGGCGATACCGCCCGCGCCATCGCCTATTTCAAGGACGACAGCGAAGCTCACCTGCTGGAAAAATACTGCATTGCAAACGGCCTGCCGGAACTTCCGGTGGCCATTTCCCATGCCGATGTCTGCCGTCACGACCTCCTGTTCGAAATCGAACTCGACGCCGTGAAGGCCAACTAAAAAACTTCATCTCCTCCTGAAGTTCCAGAGGTTGGATTTTTCCAATCTCTGGAACTTTTTTTGGCTAAATGAAGTCACTTGCATGAAAACGGCTTCTGCCTGTAGGGTGCTTCACACATTTGAGGCCCCTATGAAGATTCGAACCCTGTTTTCACTTTTTTCCGCACTGCTTATTGGCAGCCATACAGAAGCCGCCAAGCTTTTTGCCGTCTCGGCCGTCTATAACGGCGGCGCCGACTCCCTGCGCGTTGAAAACAGTTCGTTACCTGACCTGGTTAAAGACCTGATCGAAAATGACGGCGCCTTTTCCGTCTTACAGGGGGAGAACGCTTTTGAAGCGAACCTGACCTACTTCGCCTTGCCGGATGCGTTTGTTCTGGCCATCGACCGCTCAGACCCACAGATCATTCGGCTCCGCGTTAAATCCAGCCTGATCAGTCTGGACCGGCTCTTTGAAGCCACGACTGAAGATGATTTAAAGAAGCAAATCATCAACTGGCTCTATTTAGAAGGCAGCCAGGATGCAGCTGATTTGCTCAGGATTGCCATACAGTCCTCCGCAGCCGTCATTACCGACGGCAGCCCCGCTTCGACCACGGCGCAGCTGACCGATGGAACATTCCACATGTTCGGCATGTATCAGAGCGCCGGGCATGAAACCGGAATGCGCGGCGCAGAATCCGGGGCCCATTTTGCCATTTGGTATAATCAGCAAAACTATACCATTGAATCGCCCATCGGCGACCTGCAGGGCGCGCGCTCACGCATCATCATTCCGCTTTGGTTGCATTTCAACAGCCGGATTTCTTTGGTTGCCGCCACCAAGTTCGATTTAAATGAGATTGAAGGAACTGATTTTTATGGACTGGGCGCAGATATCGGCATGGCTTTCCGGCCGGTCGTGCGGAGCGGCGATGACCGGTTCGGCTGGCAGTTTACCCCTGTCATAGGGGCCTATGGCATTGGTTCCGCAGATGGCGTCACTGCGGCCATTATTTCCCAGGCCGGTCTCATCAACCGCTTCGAGTGGCGGGTGTTCGACCGCTCGCTCCTGTCCCTCGTCTCACAATATACATCGTTTGAAAATCTGAGAATAAACCTGGGGGATGTCGAGTTGGCCACGCCGATCGATCAGAATATTCTGAAAAACGGGATTATGTATGAATTTCCCGTGTTTAGTAAATCGCTCTATGGCAATGCCCACTTCATCGACTCACGCTTTCTGAAAGACTCCCGTGTAAAGAATTTCCAGACCTATGGAGTGGGATTGGCCTATCGCCTGACCCGTTTTTCATTACAGGCCAACCTGGGTTATGACCATGCGGACCTCTATTCCGGAACATCATTCAACCTCGGTGCGGTCTGGGATCTATAGCCTAATGATTTGATCACCTTTCCCGCCTATGGCATAAAACACGTCTTATGAGCGAAGAAAATACAATGACCTGCCGTGAGCGCTTTTTGCGCGCCTGTAAATGCGAAACCACCGACCGCCCTCCGATCTGGATGATGCGTCAGGCGGGCCGCTCCCTCCCGGAATACATGAAACTCAAGGAAGGGTATAAATTCACCGAACTGGTTCAGAGCCCCGAGCTGGCTGCCGAGGTCACGCTCCAGCCGATCCGCCGCTTCGGCTACGATGCCGCCGTAATCTTTTCTGATATTCTCGTTATTTCCGAAGCCATGGGCCAGCCCTATGAACTGCTCGACCAGGGCGGTGTGAAGGTCGACTTTGCACTCAACTCCAAAGCCGATGTCGATAAGCTGGATCCGTCCCGTGTGCTCGACCACATCGGCTACACGCCCGAGGCCATCAAAGTGACCCGCAAAGAACTGGGCGACGAACGCGCCATTATCGGCTTTGCCGGTTCCCCCTGGACCCTTGCCTCCTTCATGGTCGAAGGCGGCAGCTCCCGCGAAAACCTGCGCTCCCGCGCGATGCTCTACAACGAGCCGAAACTCTTCTTCACGCTGCTCGAAAAAATCACCGAAGCCACCATTACCTATATCAAGGCGCAGATCGCCGCCGGTGCCGATGTGATTCAGATTTTCGACAGCCAGGGCGGAACGCTGGCACCCAGTATGTTCTGGAAAATTTCCGGACTCTGGATCCAGCAGATCATCGACGCCATCGGCGGCGAAGTTCCAACCATTGTATTTGCCCGCAACGTTCACCATAACTGGCGAAAAGTGGTGCAGACCGGCGCCAATGCACTGAGCATCGACTGGGGCATCGACCTGCGCGAAACCGCCGACACCATTCCCGGCGATGTGGCGGTACAGGGCAACCTCGATCCGGCCCTGCTGATTGCCAGGCCGGAAGCGGCCGCCGCCGAAGCCGAACGCATCTGTGAGTCGATGCGCGGTCGAAACGGCTTCATTTTCAATCTCGGTCACGGCGTTCCGCCCGAAGCCGACATCAACACCATTCAGGCCGTCGCCGAAGCCGTACAGAATTTCAAGTGAAAAAAAGGCGGTCCCGTAACTCCTCGGGCAGTCTTGACACCGCATCTGTGATGTATAATCATGATGTATATTAATGGAGGCGCGGAATATGGTTCGCACGCAAATTTATCTTACAAAAGCCGAAAAAGACGGTCTGGGCGCTTTGTCCAAATCTACAGGAAAAAAGCAGGCTGAATTAATCCGGGAGGCCGTGGATTGCTATCTCGAACGAGGCAGCAAGACCCATAGCACGGCGATTCTGGAAAAGGCCGGTGGCATGTGGAAAAACCGGGACGACCTTCCTGAGGTTGACGAATTGCGCAAATCGTGGGACCGGAGCTGAACACATGGCCACACCCATCCTTGTTGATACGGACGTAATGATTGACTTCCTACGTGGCAACCCCAAAGCAGGGGCATTGCTTAAGGCCAATACCGCCAATATGATTCTGCCGGCCATGGTGGTTGCCGAACTCTATGCCGGCGTGCGCGGAGATCAGGAGAAAGATACATTGGATGCCCTGATGACGCTCTTTCGCATCATCCCGGTTTCCGCTGAGCTCGCCCGCAAAGGGGGACTTCTTAAAAATCAATATTGCAAATCCCACGGAACCGGCCTCGCCGATGCCATCATCGCAGCAACCGCAATCGGGGAAAAGGCCGATCTCAAAACCCTGAATACAAAACACTATCCCATGCTCAAGGGATTGCGCGCCCCCTATCGGAAGTCATAGCCCATGCAACCAATAAAAGTCAGCCTGGATCAGCTACGGAAGTATAATCAGCCGGGGCCCCGCTATACCTCATACCCGCCTGCCACCCATTTTACGGAAGCGTTTCAAGTTTCAGGTTTCAGGTTTCAAGCCTCCCCCCTATCCCTCTACTTCCACCTGCCCTTCTGTAAAACCCAATGCCTTTACTGCGGCTGCACCAACGTCGTCACCGGCGACCAGTCGAAAAGCGCTGAATATATCGGCTATCTGGAAAAAGAGATCGCCCTGCGCAAACCGCAGATTGCCCAGGACTCTGAAGTGGTCCAGGTGCAGCTCGGCGGCGGCACGCCCACCTTTTTCCAACCCTCGGAACTCGAACAGCTCGGCGAGCTGATCCGGCAGAATTTCCCCCTGGCCGGAACGGTCGAAGCGGGCGTTGAGATTGATCCCCGCTCGCTGACCCCCGAAAAAGTACAGGCCCTGTGCAAGGCCGGCTTCAACCGGGCCTCGCTCGGTGTGCAGGATACCAATCTGGAAGTCCAGAAAACGATTTCCCGGATTCAATCGCTGGCGCTGATCAGCGATTCGAACAAACTGCTGCGCGAAAGCGGATTCGAATCGGTTAACTTTGATCTCATCTACGGACTGCCCAGCCAGACCGAATCGACTTTCCTGCAAACGCTTGAAGATTCTCTGATCTTTGCGCCCGATCGCTTTGCCATCTACAGCTATGCGCATATTCCGTGGATCAAATCCTTTCAGAAAAGTTTTGAGGATAAACTGCCCGATCCCGAGCTCAAGATGCGCCTGCTGCAGCTGACCATTGAAAAGCTTACCGAAGCCGGCTACGTCTATATCGGCATGGACCATTTTGCAAAGCCCGACGATGGCATGGCCCGGGCGCTGAACAATGGAACCCTGCAGCGCAACTTCCAGGGCTACAGCACCCATAAGGGCGTCGATCTGCACGGATTCGGCATGTCGGCCATTTCGCACGCGGGCGGAAACTATTTCCAGAACGAAAAAGAGCTCGATTCCTATTATGCTGCGCTGGACGGAAGCTCCCTCCCGATCATCCGCGGGTACGAAATGACGGATGACGACCGCATTCGCTATCAGGCCATCATGCACATCATGTGCAACCTCTATATCGACTATGCCTCCCTCTCCGCCGAACTCGGCGTCGACTTCACCGATTACTTTAAGGCCGACCTCGCCTCTCTGGACGATCTGGAAGCCGACGGCCTGCTGCAGCGCGAAGAAGCGGGCCTGCGTGTCACCCCGCTCGGCCGCCTGTTTATCCGGATCATCGCCATGCGTTTCGATGCCTATCTCCAGGCAGAAAACCGCAAAGGTCGCTACTCGCAAACCGTTTAATGGCTTCCTGCCACAGGAGTTAACCTCCCATGAAACTTATATTCTGTCTCTTGTCTGCGTTCATTCTGCACGGAACGGCATACGCCGGAGTGCAAAACGGCCTCGTTGAAATTGATTCACTTAAGGAACTCCGCGCGTACGCTTCAGCAAGCAACATCACGGTGCGCATGAAGCCGGGCACCTACCGGATTGAGGAAGCACCGGATCATCACTTTTTCCGCTTTACCGGCTCGGACTCCCGCTACGATCTGCGGGGTGTGACTTTCGAGATCGACAACCGTCTGTTTTCCAAATTCGGCGTGGTGCCGGGTAAGAACGGGTTCTACTGCGTAATCGATCTGATCGGCGACGGCATTGTGATGGAAGGATTAACAACGAAAAACATCGGCGGAGAACACAGCGCCCAGAGCCGTAACAAGATTTTCAATGTGGTCGGCTCGAACGTAACACTGAAGGATGTCGATATCACGACCTCCGGTTCCTCCCCCTGGGGCTACGGCAGCCTCTACGGCCTCGGCGGCGGCGTAGTCCGGAAGATGAACGGCATCCGCGTCGGCTGGCCGGCAAAGAATTCCAGCCTGATCAACTGCAAGGTGCACATGCGCGCCATGGGCCATGCCATCTTTGTGCAGGGTGCCGAAGGCACGCTGATTGAAAACTGTCATGTCGATGGCCTGCTGCGGCCAACCAACGAAATTCTGGCCGAAGAATCCGGCTTTGCCTTTGAGCAGAATTTTAAAGTGAAAACAGGCGGTTATGTTGAAGGCGTGGTTGTCGGCGATGACCGAACGATTCTACCCGACGAAATGCTCTCGCTGAGCGAGGACGGCATCCGCATGTATCCACACGGCGGGAAAAACAATGCACCCACGCTAAAGACAACCATCCGGAACTGCACGGTCCGCCGGATGCGGCGCGGCATCTGCACCGGGCTCACTTCGAGTGCGGACACGGTGATCAACTGCGAAGCGACGGACTGCGTTGCGGCCGGATTCAACATCGGCAATGGCGACAAACTGAAGAACTGCCGTGCGAACGCACGCTACGCGGAAGCACTGAGCTGCCCCTATTATTCGTCGAAACATGCAGAAGTCGAACTCGACATTCTCGACAGCCGGAACGGCTTGGCCAATTCGGTGCTCGCCACCATCAACGGCATCGGTCACCACATCACACTGACCACAGGCAACCCGGCCTTCGTCCCTGCCGGGTTCACCATCGAAAAAGCCACGAACAAAGGGTATGCATTCTACCAGAAGAAGCAGGGAAAACCCGTTGCGAAAAATATCGAGCTCTCCAACGGGACCTCAGCGCACGTCGTAACTCCCTAAGCCGAAATCCATAAAGGTGGCTCCCCGCAGACCGCTTCATTCAGGAGCGACATGCTGGTTACATTCCATACGCGCGGCCGCTCCGTAGAAACGCAACGCGCAATCAGGAATAATACCAGATTAACCTGAGTTATATTTGTTGGCCACTAATACCATTTACCAAAACATATTGGTCTAAACTACGGGTTCGTTCCTCGCAGAGCAGCAGAGATCGCAGAGTAAAACAGGCAATCTCTCTGTGTGCTCTGCGCCTTTGCGAGGGATCAATTGTATACCGGAAAGTTTTCACGATTGGTATAATGCAGGAATGAGAAAAGAACAGGCCTGTTCCTGCTGAAGCCGGTTACTGCATAAAAAATCCAGCGCGAAAACGAACCGGAAAAACCCGGGCCCTAAACTTCACAAGACATTCGAAGTAAAGCAGTTCTCTTTCCTCGGTTCCTCGTGTTCGTAAATTAGATTATCAAAGTCTTAAATCCACAATCTCCATGGCATTCAATATGCTTACATCCCTGTGCACATTTTAATCATAAAAGATTTATCTTAACTGGAGATATTCGGCATGAAGCTGAAACAAAATATTTTATTCGTAATCACCGCAGCATTACTGGCAGGAAATGGCTGGTCGGAAGTTTATATCACCGAGTCCTTCACCGGAACCTCAGCAGATAACTGGAGTTTCACATCGGGTTCGGGCGCAGGTGCGTCGTTGACCGCAGCAAGCGGGCTCGACAGTAACGGCGACGGCTGGCTCCGGCTGACTCAGGACGCAGCCAGTCAATCATCGTTTGTATACAACAACCAACGGCTTTCAACTGCACACGGTCTTGTGTTCGAGTTTGATTTTGTGATCTGGGGAGCCAACAGCAGTCTGGCCGACGGCTTCACGCTGGCTCTTTTTGATGCCGACGCAACTCCGATTGCCGGAGGCACGGGAGGCTCTCTGGGCTATGCACAGCACTCCAGTCAAGGCAGTGTCGGTCTGAACGGCGGGATTGCAGGATTCGGCTTCGATGTTTTCGGAAATTATTCAAAGCCAACCGAAGGGCGTATCGGTGGACCGGGATACTCGCCCAGCACGATCGCCATACGCGGCTCAATGGGCGCAACCCGCTCCGACGGCTATGAATACATTACAAACACAGGAAAACTGGACGCTTTTGCAACCCCCAACGCGTCCAGCCGGGATGATGCCAGTGTCCACACCGTGCGCATCACCATCCCCACCGACAAAAAGATCTCCATCGAATGGAAAACCGAAGAGGAAGAAACCTACACCACCTTGCTCGATGAATTCCAGTGCTCTCTGGATTGCCCGGAAGAGGTCATGTTCGGCTTTACCGGAGGAACCGGATCCGTGTCTGCCAACCAGGAAATCCGCAATCTTTCCGTCAGTAGCATCCCCGAGCCCGGCAGCATGCTCATGATTGCTTTTACCCTTTTCGGCGGCCTATGGATCCGACGCACCTTCCTGCTCTAACTCACCCGCTCCCGAACAACGCAAAGGCGGCGGAACCCGCGAACCCCAGCCCCGGCCGGTTGCAGTAGCTTCCGACGCCAGCCCGTTCTTGGCAGAACCACTTTTTCTATCATTTGGCTTTTGCCCCACTGCCCCGGGGACTATTCTTTTAAATAGTTTTGCATTCACGTTAAGGGGCTGAAACATGGGGCACGAACAAGCGGTTAAGACATTCATCGAGCGTTGGGAAAACTCAGGCGCGGCCGAACGGGCCAACTGCCAAAGCTTCCTTTCCGAACTCTGCGTTTTACTGGACGTCCCGCCGCCGGAGCCTACCACGCCGGACATTCATCTGAACGCCTATGTGTTCGAGCGCGATGTCACCTTCACCCACGGCGACGGCTCCACCTCCACCGGGCGGATCGACCTCTACAAACGCGGCGCCTTTGTGCTCGAAGCCAAACAGGGTTCCAATGATTGGAAGTCCGCCGATCCGCTCGAACCGGCGAAGAAGCTGAAGAAAGGCACCGCCAAGCGCGGCACCGGCGCATGGGACGACGCCATGCTGCGCGCCCGCGGCCAGGCCGAGCAATACATCCGCGCCCTGCCCACCGAAGAAGGCCGCCCGCCGTTTCTGGTGGTCGTCGATGTCGGCCACTCCATTGAACTTTATTCCGAGTTTTCCTGCACCGGCGGAACCTACATTCCGTTTCCAGCCCCTGGAAGTCATCGCATCTTCCTGCGCGATCTGGAGCGCCCCGACATCCGCGAACGCCTACGGCAGCTCTGGCAGAACCCCCACGAACTCGACCCTTCCCGGCGCAGCGCACGCGTCACCCGCGAGATTGCCGACCATTTGGCCGCGCTCGCCGTATCGCTCGAAACCGCCGGCCAGCCCGCCGAGCAGACCGCCGCCTTTCTCATGCGTTGCCTCTTCACCATGTTTGCTGAAGACGTCGGGCTGCTCACGCGCAACAGCTTCACCCACCTGCTCGAAAGCCTGGTCGACACCCCCGAGCACTTTGTGCCCATGGTTGAAGAGCTCTGGCAGAAGATGGACACCGGCGGTTTTTCCACCACACTTCGCACCAACATTCTCCAGTTCAACGGCGGCCTCTTTGCCGAAAACTCCGCCCTGCCGCTCACCAAAAACCAGCTGCTGCTTCTGGTCGAAGCCGCCAAGGCCGACTGGCGCGATGTGGAGCCCGCCATTTTCGGCACGCTGCTCGAACGCGCGCTCGATCCCGTGGAACGCCACAAGCTCGGCGCGCACTACACGCCGCGCGCCTACGTCGAACGCCTCGTGCTGCAAACCGTCATCAATCCGGTCCGCGCCGAATGGGAAGCCGTCGGCATTGCCGCCGCCAACCTCGCCGGGCAGGGCGAAATGAAAAAAGCCGTTTCCGAGGTTCGTAAATTCCACCGCACCCTCTGCCACATCCGCGTGCTCGACCCCGCCTGCGGCACCGGCAACTTTCTCTATGTTGTGCTCGAACACCTCAAGCGCATCGAAGGGGAAATTTTCGACACGCTCTTCACCTTCGGCGAAGGCCAGGGCTCGCTCGACATGGCCGGCGAAACCGTCGATCCCCATCAGCTGCTCGGCCTCGAAATCAACCCGCGCGCCGCCGCCATTGCCGAACTCGTCCTCTGGATCGGCGCGCTCCAGTGGCACTTCCGCAACCGCGGCAACGTACAGCCCGCGCAGCCCATCATCCGCAACTTCCACAACATCGAATGCCGCGACGCCCTCATTGAATACGACGCCAAAGAAGCCGTGCCCGGCGCAACCCATTGGGACGGACGCACCACCAAACCGCACCCCGTCACCGGCAAAGAAGTGCCCGACGAAACCGCGCGCATTCCGGTTTATACCTATTCCAATCCCCGCAAAACCGAATGGCCGCAGGCCGACTACGTTATTGGAAATCCGCCGTTTATTGGAGCGAGACGTATTCGAATGGCACTAGGCGACAAATATTTGGAAGCTTTACGTAGCCAGTATCCTGAAGTCCCTGAGAATTGTGATTTTGTTTTGAACTGGTGGCATATCGCGGCAGAGAAAGCTCGTTCAAATGAGATCAAACGCTTCGGCTTTATTACAACCAATACCATTACACAGTCATTTGCTCGCAAGTTGTTAACTAAACATATGCAAGCGAAGAAGCCTGTATCCCTAGTGTTTGCGATACCTGACCACCCATGGGTTCAATCAGAGGATGGTGCGGCTGTTAGAATTGCAATGACGGCAGGAATGGGAGGAACTCATGAGGGGGATCTCCATACTGTTGTAAGCGAAGATCAAATTGTGGGAGATTCGCCAGAGATAGAAACTACTGTCCGCCATGGAATGATTGCTCCTGACCTGAGTATAGGAACAAATATTGCATACATAAAAGAGCTCAAAGCAAATGAAGGGATGAGCTGTGTTGGATACCAGCTTTCAGGAAAAGGTTTTATTCTCGATTCTTTGAGCAAGGTTCCTTCGGAAGAGCAATCGGTTGTTCTTACTCTGATCACCGCTCGAGATATAACGGATAATCGTCCATTACGCAGGGTGATAGACTTCTCGGGCTATCAAGAATCTGATTTGCCTGTGGGATTTCCTTTTTCTTATCAATGGATACTTGATCGGGTTCTGCCCGAGAGAAAAACGAATAATCGTAAGAGTGTTCGTGAAAAATGGTGGCTGTACGGAGAGCAACGATCAACTTTTCGGCCAGCTATTGCTGGCTTGGAGAAAATGGTGGTTACTCCACTGACAAGTAAGCACCGGATGTTTATTTCCTGTGATTCAAAATCCATTTGCGATAGCACAACAGTAGTATTTTCACTGGAAGATTCTTTCCATTTAGGCGTGCTCAGTAGCCGGGTTCATGTGTGCTGGGCAATGGCGGCGGGCGGGACATTGGAAGATCGTCCGCGCTACAACAAAACCCGCTGCTTTGAAACCTTCCCGTTCCCGGAAGCGACGGAGGAGCAGAAGGCGAAGATCCGCGCACTGGGCGAACAGCTCGACGCGCACCGCAAACGCCAGCAGACGGAGCATCCGGGGCTGACGATGACGGGCATGTATAACGTGCTGACCAAGCTGCGCTCCGGCGAAGCGCTGACCGCCAAGGAAAAAACCATCCACGAACAGGGGCTGGTTTCGGTTTTAAAACAAATCCACGACGAGCTCGACGCCGCCGTCGCCGCCGCCTACGGCTGGCCCGCCGATCTGGCCGACGCTGAAATCCTCGAACGCCTCGTGGCGCTCAACACCGCCCGCGCCGCCGAAGAGGCGCAAGGCACCATCCGCTGGCTCCGCCCCGAGTTCCAATGTCCGGAAGAACAAGGCGCACTGAACGTAGACGGAGCTTCCAGCTCCGTTCAGCATGAGCAACGCGCTTCGGCAAACGCAACGAAGCTGGAAGCTCCGTCTACGAAAAAACAACCGTGGCCCAAATCGCTGCCGGACCAGGTGCAAACCCTGCGCGCCGCCCTCGCCGCCGCGCCCGGGCCGGTTACCGCCGAACAGCTCGCCCGCACCTTCAGCCGCGCCCGCACCGACCGCGTGGCCGATCTGCTCGAAACCCTAGCCACCCTCGGCCAGGCCCAAAAGATGCCCAACGGCCGGTATTCGGCGGGATAGAATCTATTTATGAATGCTCCCGTTGATCCCAACTCACAAACCTTCGGTATGCCGCCGTGTTTACGAGTTCCTATTGCCGCAGCGAATCTGGATGCCATTGAAACCTATGTGGGAACCGTGCGCCGCACGGTTGCGGGGCGGGACGGCCAGACTAAAGCGTTGTTGATCGAGCCGCACAGGATCGGAGAACCTGAGAAGCCGGAAGCACTCTTGTGGGAACATGCCGACCGGGAGTCTTACATCGACCGGCTGTATCCAGCCCTTCAGGTCTGGGTGCATGTGAATTACCGACGCTATCGGAAGGCCTATCTCGATTTCGGGATGCCAATCCCCTCAGCTGGACCGATCCTGGATCATATTCAAAACCGCGAGGCGATTCGGCTGCGCAATCTCTCACACCCGTACATCAGGTTATGCCCGGTATCGCGGAGGGTCAATTCCAGCGGAGGGCATGCCACCGGCACAGAAGGTATGGAAAAAGAAAACCTTCGGGCGGATCTGGCATCTCCTCAGAAAGCGGAAGAAAAACGAAAATTCTTCGCGTCATTCAAGATCGTTTATGCAGATCCCATCGATTTAACAAAAATGCTGAATATCCCAACCGGCACGAAGGAACTTCCCGGTGTTGCGACTATGTTGCGCATGTTCTATCTGCCGGGCTCATTTTAATAGGAACGTACTGTAGGCGAGGCCTCAAAATGCGGTCTGGGACCTCACCGGCCCCCGGCAGAGAGCGCCCGACAAACCTTTCTTTATTCGCGTGAATTTGTGTTCATTTGCGGTTAGATTAGCTCCATGAAAAAGGTAGCAATCATTGGTGCCGGAATTACCGGACTCACCGCCGCATATGAGCTGAAGGAAAAAGGCATCGACTGCACGGTCTTCGAGGCCTCGGACCGGGTGGGCGGCTGCATTAAGACCCTGCGCACAGACGGATATCTGGTGGAGTGCGGTCCCAACTCGATTCTGGATACGCATCCGGACATTGGAAAACTGATTGCCCGCCTGGGGATTGAAGGCAACAAACTGGCCGGCAAGCCGGAGGCCAACAACCGCTTTATTGTGCGCAACGGCAAGCCGATTGCCCTGCCCACCTCCCCGCCGGCTCTGTTAATGTCGGATGCTTTTTCCGCCAAAGCCAAGTGGCGACTGCTGAAAGAGCCCTTCATTAAATCCAAATCCAATGAGCAGGAGAGCCTGGCCGATTTTGTGGTGCGCCGGCTCGGGCAGGAATTTCTGGATTACGCCATCAACCCGTTCGTCAGCGGGGTCTATGCCGGCGATCCGGCTAAACTTTCCACGTGCTATGCCTTTCCGAAACTGTATGCGCTGGAGCAGGAATACGGATCGCTCATCAAGGGCGCCATCCAGGGCGCCAAGGCCCGGAAAAAACGTGCCGAGACGGCTTCCAAAGATGCACGCATGTTCACGTTCGATGACGGCATGCAGGTGCTGCCCAATCAGCTGGCTGCAAAACTGGGCGATGCTATACGGCTGAACTGTCCGGTTGACGGCCTCCAATGTCTGGAAGACGGGTGGCAGGTGAATGGCGAGGTCTTTTCGGATGTGGTGCTTGCCATCCCGGCTTATAAACAGCCGGAGCTGGACACTCCGTTTGATCTGGATCTCTTTTCTGAAATTGAATACCCGGCCGTGACCAGTCTCTCGCTGGGTTTTGGAAAGAATGATTTCAGCCATCGACTGAACGGATTCGGGGTATTGATTCCGGAAGTTGAAAAGCGCTTTTCACTCGGCGCCCTTTTTCCCTCGTCGATCTTCCCCGAACGCGCGCCCGGCGGCATGGCATTGCTGACAGTATTCGTGGGCGGATCCCGCGCCCCGGAACGCGCATTGATGGATGAAGATGAAATGATTTTGAAAGTTATTGAGGATCTGCGCGAACTGCTGGGACTGGATGCGGAACCGGACTTTAAACATGTGAGCGTCTGGCCGAAAGCAATTCCGCAATACACGATTGGATACGAGCGGTTTTTGAAGCATATGAAAGAGATCGAGACGAACTATAAGGGCATTCACTTTGCGGGCCACTACCGCGATGGAATCTCGGTTTCCAACTCCATCCTCTCCGGCATCGACGTCGCCGAACGAATCGTCGGAGCCACGGAATAACACGGATGAACTCGGATTCCCTGAATTTAAAATTTATCCGTGTTCTTCCGTGTTCTTCTGTGGCCAAACCAAGACGGGAACGGGTTATATGAAACGTGGATTTTTACTGATGAATACCGGTTCGCCGGATGAACCGACCGAAGCGGCCCTGCGGGTTTACCTCAAAGAGTTTCTGATGGATCCGTATGTGATTGATATGCCCTTTCCCCTGCGCTATGCGCTGGTGCACTGGGCTATTCTACCCAAACGGCCGGCGGAATCGGCCAAGGCCTATAAGGCCATCTGGTCCGAAAAAGGCTCTCCATTGGTGCACTATTGCCGACAGCTCGTCCAAGGCTTGGAAAAGCGCATCGATGACCCCATCGAAATGGTGATGGCCTACGGCAACCCGTCTGTTCCGGACGGGGTGGAAAAGTTACTCAAGCAGGGCGTGGATGAAATCTGCCTACTGCCGCTGTTCCCGCATTATGCGATGGCCACCACCGGCGGGTGCACCGCACTCGTTAAAAAGAAAATCAAGGGGCGTGCAACACTGCGCGTCGTGCCGCCCTTTTACCTGGAGCCGACCCTGATTCAGCCCCTGGCCGCATCGCTGGCCGGCGTGGATGAGCACCTGCTGTTCAGCTACCACGGGCTGCCCGAACGGCATATTAAAAAAACTGACCCGACCGGCAGCCACTGCCTAAATGCTCCGGACTGCTGCGAAAAAGAGTCTCCGGCGCACGCCACGTGTTATCGGCACCAATGTTTCGAAACCACCAAAGCCGTCACCCAGGCCGCAGGTATTCCGGCCGATCGGTATTCGCTCTCGTTCCAGTCCCGACTCGGGCGCGACAAGTGGCTTGAACCTTCAACCGAAGCCACGCTGCGCAAACTTCCAACCCTTGGAAAAAAGAACCTCGCCGTCATCTGCCCGGCCTTTTTCTGCGACTGTCTGGAAACCCTCGAAGAGATTGAAATGCGCGGTCGGGAAATCTTTATGGAAGCCGGCGGCGAATCGTTCCGCATGATCCCCTGCCTCAACGACTCCCCCGCCGCGTTCCAATGTCTGGAAATGCTGATGACCGGAGCAGACGACTGGCCGCTTGCCCGTTGACAATTGCAGCATTTTAGTAAGCGAAGACCACACCGACCACTGCCTGTCCAAAACTCAGATGCATCTCGAGACTTTCGTAATCCAACGTTGTAGCACCCCATGCATCCCCTTCATATGTCGATGAAACGAAGAACCATTGGTAGCGATATTCTGTGAAGAGCCCGATATCCCCGGTCACCATAAATTTAAGGCCGACACGCATATCGATTCCGGCGCCGATGACGTCGTCGTCTCCATATGCAACGAAAGCGTCGTCGTAGAAAATTTTTGCATCAAGATCCCCAAACAAAACAGTGCCTCCGATTTCCGCATACGGGCTGATTCTTCCGCTCGGCACGTTACTGCTTTTCAGCAGCGCCGTTTCAACATGCAGCAAACCGGAGAACCGCAAGGCGTCCAGATCAACATGGCCTGAGTCTGATTCATAACTTAGATAGCCGACATCTACGGCTGTGCCTAAAGAATATGCCGGATACTGCCTCCCAATACTGGTAGTCATTCCCATTGTTTTGACTGTTCCCCCAGACAGATTCTCATCCTGCGGTACGCGGGGATTGCCGCCCGCCTGAGTTGCCGAGAACGTCCCGTTTGCATGCACCGGACTGTTCCCATAGTAGAAGTTAACATACCAGGGGCTGATCAATTTATCTTCCGGCTCCGTGGTGTCGCCGGTTTGCGCGGCTGCCAGTCCGACCAGACCAATGAGCAGGATACCTATCCGTAGCGCTTTCATTTGCGATCCATCCTCTTATTCAGTTATGCGTAATTTCCCGGCAGAGTGCGCAATCCGGAGAATAAATTATGACAAAATGGATCACAATGAGGCATTGAATAACCTTTCTCAAAAGGACGGTCAGCCGTACACTTCGCGGTTGAGGAGAGACAGTTTTGAAGGATTTACCAAAATCTGTAGCACCCGGGAATGCGGCTAAAGATGTCACCCGCATTCTGGAGGTTGAGCATCCGGAGGGGCCGGACACGACCACCCTGCTGTTGCCTCTGGTTTATGATGAACTGAGGCATCTGGCAGCCTACCGGCTTTCTCAGGAGCGTCCCGGCCAGACCCTCCAGGCGACAGCTCTGGTGAACGAGGCCTATTTACGACTGGTCAAAAATCCCAATATGCACTGGGAGAACAAGCGGCATTTTTTCAATGCCGCCGCCGAAGCGATGCGGCGCATTCTGTTTGATAATGCCCGTAAGAAAAACTGTCAGAAGCGCGGCGGCGACTGGCGGCGAACCGAGATCGAAATGGGTAACATTGAGGGTGCCTGCTTATCGGATGAAGCTCAGCAGGTTCATGAGGTACTGGACCAGTTTGCAGAAATTGATCCCGAAAGCGCTGAGCTTGTGAAGCTGCGCTTTTTTGCCGGACTCACGCAGCAGCAGGCCGCAGACATTCTGGGCATCTCAAAACGTACGGCTGACAATCGCTGGGCGTTTGCCCGCGCCTGGCTCTACCGGGCGATTCAGGAGGATGAGCAATAAATGAGTCGGTACCCTGCGCATTCTGGAGGCCGTTTACGCATGAAAGGTTGAAGGGGTTGGAATGGAACCGAAAAAACAACCTATCGCACACGTTCGGGAAATCTTTTCCGAAGCACAGCGGCTCCCCGCGGGGCCGGAGCGCGATGCGTTTGTTGCAAAGGCGTGCGGCGGCAATGAAGAGCTTCTGAAAGAAGTGACCTCCCTGCTGGAGGTCTTTCAAACCACCTGCGGCTTTCTGGAGCACGATGCTTCGGGCGCAGCCTTCTTCGATACCCCCGATCTGTCCGAAACAAAGATTAACCACTATCAGCTTCATGAATGCATCGGCGAAGGCGGTTTCGGCGAGGTCTACCGTGCGGAACAGCTCGAACCGCTGCGGCGTGAAGTGGCGCTGAAGGTGATCAAGCTGGGCATGGACACAAAGAATGTGGTGGCCCGTTTCCGCGCGGAACAGCAGGCGCTGGCCCGCATGAACCACCCCAACATTGCTCAGGTGTATGATGCCGGTGCCACCGACTCCGGACGGCCCTATTTTGTGATGGAACTGGTGCGCGGTGTTCCAATCCTTGAATACTGCGATCGCCATCGCTTTTCACTCGCGGACCGCATTGCCCTTTTCCAGCAGGTTTGCGAGGGCATCCAGCATGCGCATAAAAAGGGAATTCTCCACCGCGACCTGAAGCCCTCGAACATTCTCGTATCGGAAGACGAAGGAAAACCCGTCGCAAAAATCATCGACTTCGGCGTGGCGAAATCCCTTGAGGGACGGCTGAGCGAAAAGATGCTGGCTACGCTGGAGGAAATACTGATCGGTACGCCGATGTATATGAGTCCCGAGCAGCTTGCCGGCAGCACATCAGAACTCGATGCCCGCACGGATGTCTACTCGTTGGGCATCATTCTTTATGAGCTGGTTTCCGGCGCAACGCCTCTGGCCCATAAAACGGCGTCTTCTCTGACCCTTGCCGAAATGCGGGAGGCCCTGCACGACCGGGATCTGCCCCGACCTTCCAAACGCTTCCAAACATTGGGAAAAAAAACGGCGGTGGTGGCGCGACGCCGCGGCATACGACCGCCGGCACTGAAACGCCAGTTGCGGGGCGACCTCGACTGGATCGTCATGAAAGCCATCGAGATGGAACCTGATCACCGCTACGAAGACAGCATTACACTGGCGGAAGACCTCGCGCGGCTGCAAAATAATCAATCCGTTCTGGCCGGCCCGCCAAGCCTCTCTCGCCGTTTCCGCAAATTTGTCCGGCGTCACAAAACCACCTCATTGGTCATCGGCAGCGTTCTGCTTACAGTACTCACAGGGATCAGCATCATGACCTACAGTTTCATCCACCTCTCCAGAGAACCGTTGCCTTACATTGAACAGCGAGGGTGGAAGCTGGAAAAATTCCACGATGCGAATCAAATCGGCGTGCAAGGAATCTGCATCCGGCCCGACGGTTCAATTTTGTACACATCAGGCTGGCTGGGAACCGACTGGAACGGCATTTATGTGGCCCATAAAGGTAAAACAAGATCAGATGCGGATACGTTTGCAGAAGGCGATAATTTTGCACATCCCTCCGGCATAATTGAACTGTCGGACGGCATTTATGTGGCCATCAATTACCCTTCGAAAAACAGTAAAATTCTGAAACTGTCTCCGGACGGCGGAGAACCAACGGTACTCTGCGATTCAAAAATCATTGACCCCTACGGCGTGATTATCGCCCCCGAAAAGTTTGATGGCCCAAACGTCGATCCCGGCGATCTTCTAGTCTTTGACAACGGATGGGGATACCGGGACCGTTCCGCCATATGGGCGGTCTCAAGAAGCACCGGAACAATCCGCCCTCTGATCACAGGCAATGCCCCGAGAAGGGGGTTTCTCAACGGAAGCTTTGGGCCGGACGGAATGCTTTATGCCGGACTCAATGACGGCGGTCATAGAAATCATGAAGCGATCATCCTGCGGATTTCTCCCGAGGGGAATGCCGAGACGGTTCTCGATGATTTCTATTTCTCCGAGGTTATTAATGATCAGCATGAAGTCACGGGCATAGCCGTTCATCCTGTTACCGGCGAGATCTTCTTTGCATGCCGCAACACGATCTTTGCCTTTCTACCGGGAAAGACCAAGCCCCGCATTGTCCTTCCAAAGGGCCGAAGTTTAAAATGGAACGAGGACGGCAGCGTCTTATACCTGACCCACCACAGCGAAATCTGGACCCTCTCCGGCCCGGGCATCGAGTCGCAGCCCTTCAGCTCGGAAAGATTCCAAAGCAGCGATCCTTTAAACCCGGCAGGAAGCATCCAGGCATTGAATTGGGAGCACGGAGATTCCGGCACGCCAAACGACACGCATTTTGTTGATGTGAATAATACGAATCAGGCACCTCCCTATCTGTCGTGGGAAACAGCGGCGAATACCATTGAACAGGCCGTGGAGGCTGCGGCCCCCGGCGACACGATTCTGATTAACGACGGAACCTATTCGGTCCGGAAGACACTCGGCATAAACAAAGCTGTTTCTCTGCAGAGCCGTAACGGTCCTGAACATACCATTCTCGATGCCGGCCAACGCTGCCGTATTTTCCGTATACCCGCCAGTAACGGCCCGTGCAACATCAGAGGCTTCACCCTTACAGGCGGATACAGCCATGGCGGCGCCGGCATATGGATCAGTGGCAGCGAGCCCGTCACGGTGGAAGACTGCATTATTACCGGGAACCGATCATTCGGTGGAGGTGCCGGTGGTATTGCCATATTCACCAAGGGCTCGGAGTCATTCGATGTAACCATCCGCCACTGCATCATCACCAACAATCAGTCGACAACCGATGGCTGCGGCATCCGAGTGTATGCTCCTCAATCCGCAGCCGGAACCGTGAACATCGTTGACTGCACCGTGTCGGGCAACTCCACCGAATCCGATGGCGGCGGGATTTCATGCCTCGCAGCCGGAGCCCAGATCACCATTTCAAATTGCAGGGTGGAAAATAATACGGCGCAAGGTTTTGGCGGAGGAATTCAGATTTACGGCAAACCCGCCGATAATTCACTCGTCATCATCAAAAGCTGTACCGTGCTGAATAACCGGGCCGGCAGACGGGGCGGCGGAATTAATGCCACGATGGAAAAGAAATGCCAAAGCACCTTCCTGATCGAAGACTGCGTGGTCCGCGGAAACACATCGGTCGAAACCGGCGGCGGCATCCGCTGCTTTTCCTACGCTAGCAGCGTGAGGGTTACCCGGTGTCGGGTAAGCCATAACACCAGCGGACAGGCCGGCGGCGTCATGCTTGGAACAAAAACCGTCATGACCGATTCCTTAATATACGGAAACAAAGCGGTATCCGGCACCGGGGGCGGTATCCGGCGCGGCCCGCCCGGCGGCGGAACCGTCATCAACTGCACCATCGTCGGAAACAGCTCTTCTGAAAGCGGTGGCGGAACACACATCCCAAAAATCATTAACTCGATTATTTACGATAACATGGCCCCGCAACACCCCGACATCATGCCCGATACCGAAGTACAGTTTTCCTGCTCCATGTCCCTTGCCTACGGTGTTGACGGAAACCTTCAAGCCGACCCCATGTTTACCGACCCGTCCGCCGAAAACTTCCAACTATTGGAAAACTCTCTGTGCATCGATGCCGGAACCCATTGCACATCGCCCTGCGACCTCGACCGCAAACCCCGCACCGTCGATGGCAACGGCGACGGGAATGCCGGAGTCGATATGGGTGCATTCGAGTTCCAACCATTGGAAAAACAACCTTCGGAACAGCTCCCCCGGGGGGATTCAGCAGACATTCGTATTCAGTTTCTTGGCATGACCGTGGTGAATCCTTCGGAGGAGCTGGTCACGAAATACGGTCTTTCCAAAAGCTCTCTGCCCGGCCCGGTCATCACGGAACTGACCGGGGAGGCGAAGGCATACTGGAAACATGCGCCGCACGAAGGCTGTTCCTTCTGGATCGTTGAAAATCCGGCACATGGTTTTATGCTCAACGAAGAGAAGTCACCACGTCACCATCCATATACCGTCCGGCAATTAGTGGAGGCAATCGTTGCCTGCTCCGCCACTCCGGAAGAGTATCAAAAGATCAGGGATGAGACGAATGAACGCTGCCGGAAGAAGGCCGAACTCCTGAAAGATGATCCCGACAAGCGGGACCGGCTCCTGAGAATTTCGAAGTTGGAAATGCCGGAAGAGGACCGGGGAATGTATATCTGCCGTGTGGTGTACAATTACCCGAATCGAAGGGGCACCATGACGACGTTTATCCGCATGGCCGAGCAGGATTTCAACCGGCTGCGCAAACTGCTGCAGGAGTGAATTAAGCATTTCATCGATGTGCCCAGGGATTATGAGAAAGAGTAGGATTACGACAATGAGCGCCTCCATCTTAATTCTACTCTTTCTCATACCCTACATCTCATTCCGGCCTGCCATCTCAGGTCAACCCCGCCCCCACCGGCTTGCGCATTTCCCTCCAAAAATCCGCTCAATTGAATAGAGCGACAGGAAGAAGGTTAATCATGAAAACAATCATAACCATACTCATCCTGACCGTGGCCCAGGGATGCGTCACGACAGAGGAGTCGCACAGAGCTACCCATGATCCGGTACATGCGATGACCGTTCAAGAGCAGCTGAAAACAGATGAAGACTGGGAACAGTGGCACAAACTGCAAAAACATAACCGGAGTGCAATTTTCATTCTCGAGTAACCGCGTTAGGCCCTTCCCCGAGGGCCAGAACAACATGTTGTCCGGCGTAGCGTGGAATTCCGATTCCGCGTATCCGCACGAACGGCTCTGCGTTAACTGCTCCAGCGGAAACTCGCAATTGGAATTGCAAGCTACGGTAACTGGTAAGACTCCAGATGCAGGCACCGGTCCCCGACCGGGCGAACGTACGCACCGCCGGAAACCTTTTATCCGCGCAAGGACGCTAAGAAGCGAAGGTTTTAAATTATGATTCCTTTGCGTCTTCGTGTCTTGTATGTCTTTCCAATCAATTCAATGCATGTAGGGAAAAAGGATTTTGAGAATGAATTTCTATTACGTCGCAGAAATCCTTTTTC
>JAROAZ010000032.1 GCA_029432775.1 Pontiellaceae bacterium B12227
ACATCTGCCGTACCGCAGGCGTCCCGCCTGCCCCGTCGAGCGGAGTTTATCCAGCTAAAGCCCGTTCTCCATCCGGACATCGACTTTATAGAGCCCGGCTTCGCCTATGCGGTCGACGGTATCGGTGTAGCTGTTGGCGGGCCAGCGGATGTCTCCGGAAACCGGTTCGAACGGCACGTAGATCAGGTGGTAGGTCCGGTAGACATTATACACGCGACCGGGCAGTGCATCCCATTTAACGACAAAGGGCGGATGACCGGTTGCCGCCACCGTCTCAACCGAAGTGAACCCAAAGACCGAATCCGGATCCATGGGATCGCTGCCGGAGATATATTCGCCCAGATTATCCACCCCGTCGCCATCCGCATCGGCCGTGGCAAGACTGCCGGTGGGATTCAGGAAAAAACTGTTTTCCCAATAATCCGGCAGGCCGTCGCCATCCAGATCCGAAACCGCACCGGACGTCAACAGCGAATAGTGCTGCTCGCCATCTGTAAGGGCACCATCGACCGTCACGGAAACCGTATAGGTTCCAGGCATTGGAAACTCGATGAAAACCTGCTCGATGTTGTCCACACTGTTTTTGTCATTGGTGAGCGCCACCGCCTCGGGATCGGCATAGCGGAGACGATAAGGAAAATATTCGCCGCCCGGCCCGATAACTTTCAGGTCGAGGTCATTCACCAGTACGGGCGTACGGCTGTCCAGCAAACTGTTTGCTGGTCCGGGGGGATCGGTCCAGCACAAGGAAACCCGCAACGGTTCCGAACCGTCAACATAGCACTCATACAACATGGCAAGGCTGCCCGAATCCGAGAGCAGGTCTTCCGTCATCCGGATTCCATTTCCTTCGTCCAGGTTTTGAATCAGTTCCGCAGCCGCCCGGGTATTCATGAGGCCCCAGCCGTATTGATAGTCCGGGCCGGGGCGGCCCAGGTCATCGGCCGTATGCAGAATCAATCCTTTCAGCGTGCTGGCCCGCATGGCCTGCTCTGGGAAAAGGTCGTCGTAATAGTCGATCAGCAGCGCGGCCGAGCCGGTTGCGTTCGGGCATGCCATGCTCGTTCCGGACCGGGAAGCATAGGAGTTCGTCGAGGAGACGTTGCAGGAATAGAGCTCCTGCCCGTTGGCAACAAGGTCCGGCTTAACACGCCCGTCATCCGCCGGCCCCCAACTGGTGAATTCCAACGGCACAGCATTGGTGATGGCGCGGCTTCCATTCACCACGGCATCCGAAACCGCTCCGATGGTGATGATATTCTTGGCATTTCCATAGTATGGAATGGTGTCGTATCCATTTTTGATCTGCCCATCGCCCAGCGGATGAATGGCGGCATCGAAAATCGTATTGGTCCAGCTGTCGCCGCCGTCCGGCGTGTAATAGACCTTTGCTCCATCCGTCGGATTGTCGTTGCGTTCGTTTCCTGCGGCCTTGAACAGCAGGAAGTATGGCGCATCATAGACAATCTCATCCCAATAGCGGGTGCCGGAGCCATACTGGCCGAAATATTCATCGGCCGTGTCGGTCGTGAGATCTCCCCACCAATGATAGCCGGACCGGCGGGTATAGGGATTCAGCCAGGAGGCATAAAACCACCCGGCCAGAATCCCGTAGGAATGATTCGATACATAGATGCCGGCCGGGTCGTCCGGCGCGGCGGCGGCCACAGCAATCATTTCAGCATGATTCGATTCCCAGTCGTATGAAACCAGCTGGGCCTGCGGGGCCATCCCTTCTGAACGGGCACTGACCCCGGCAGCGGCAATGGTTCCGCCCACGTGCGTGGCGTGATAGTGGGGGTTCGTGACATCTTCCGCCTGAATACGGGTAGCAAACTCCTGATGATTGGTCATCACGGTGCCGCCATCCCAGATGCCCACCCGAACCCCGCTTCCATTCACATTAAACGGAGTTGCATTCCGTACCCCGTCGGCGGCTGTTGAAATGGCCGCATCTTCATTCATGGTTGTGAGAATTAAAGGACGGCCGTCCTGAACAGCCATTAGCTCCATAACCCGTTTCCCGTCATCGTGCCGCATCGCATAGCCCCGGCTGCGGGCCCACTCGCGGGCATAATATCTTTCCCGATCCGCCCGGATGCGGGCCTCTTCTGCTTTCTGCGCGCGCTTTTGCGGGCGTTCTGCAAACGTTTTGTGCGGTTGAGCCAAGACCGTTGAGGCCGCAAAAAAGGTACACAAAACCACGATTTCCAACCGTTGGAAACCAGGCAACCATCTGCTTTTACCCATTCTCATCAGCCATACCGAAGTCTATAGGGAGATAGACCCGTCTGAACATAATTCATTCAAACTGTTTGTAGGGAAGATAATGCGGACTAAAAGGTCGGCCTTTAATCAAACGGCATAACAACGGCCAGATTGAAGGGCATGCTCGCGAGCGCATCGGCCTCGAAGAGCATGGCATCACCCCGCTCTTCGATCGGTTGAACGGGAGCTTTTTCTTTTTCGGAATCAGCCGGAGAACCTTTTTTTCCCAAGGTCTGAGAATTCTCGCCCTGCGGAACTGCAAGCTCAACCACCGGCACAGGTGCCGGCTGACGAAGCAACGGGAAGCCGGCCGAAGAAACCGCCAGTACGCCGCATAAGGCTATGTCTATGATTGTCATGATCCAGGGGCACCCGAATGAACTTTCGGCATGCACCCCCAGAGATAGCTTTATTCATGCCAGAAGTAAAGAAAACAGCGCTGTTCTATGGCATTGGTTTTCCGGGAAAAACTGCGCCGGGCTGCTGCTCAAAACGGTGCGCTGCGCGAATGGCGCTGACTCAAGAGCCATTTGCTTTGCGGGAAGCAGGCGGAGATTGGCCCGATCCGCTTCCAATCACCCACGACAAGCTCGTACCGCCGCCATCTTGGCGGCTACGCTGGAGGCGGGCGGTACAGCAAGCGTACCGCAGGCCGTACATACTACCGCACCGGTTTGCCTGCTGTACTTTACTTCCACGAGAGCAGGTTAAAGCCGTTATTCACCCAGCTTCACATCGATGCGATAAAATCGGCCGGATTGCGCATGGTTCACCGTATCCGTATAGCTGTTTTGAGTATACGGAAGATCAGTTGCATCCGGGAACGGAACAAAATCAACATACTGAATGTTATAGGTGGAGCTTACGCTGTATACACGTCCGGCCTTTGTCGGCCAGTTGATGATCACCGGATCCCCCGATACAGCCGGAAGCTCATAGGAGCTCATCGCGAATACTGAGTTCTTATCAGTCGGATCGTAGCCGGTGATATATTCCGTCAGGTTATCCGCTCCATCCTTATCCGGATCGGCATCGGCCACCGCTCCGGTCGGGCTCAGGAAATACTGACTTTCCCAATAGTCCGGAATGTCGTCATCGTCGGCATCGCTCGCAATGCCGGAAATGAACAACGAATATTCCTGCGCACCACCATCCAGCGTACCATCATAATTCACCGTAATGGTGTATTGACCGATTGCCGGAGCTTCGATGTAAACCTGTTCCACATTATCTACGTTATTCTCTCCCGTTGTCGTCGCCAGTGCCGATGGAGAGGTATAGCTGAGTTTATAGGGATAATGAGTACCCCCCGGCCCAACCACTTTCAGATCAAGGTCATTCACCAAATCAGCAACACGATCATCATCGGCACTATTCACGGAACCTGCCGGATCCGTCCAGCAGAGCGTAACCCGGAATGCCTCATTACCGGCCAAAGAAATAATGTAGTCGTCCGATGAATTGGCGGCAGAAAGCTCCGCCTCAGTTAAACGAATGGGATTCGGCGAAGCATAGTCCTTTAGTAAATCAGCGGCGGCCTTCGTATTCATCACTCCCCAGCCATAACTATAGTCAGGTCCCGCATTCCCCAGGTCATCAGCCGTATGAATAATCAGCCCTTTCAACGTGCTCGCCCACATTGCACCACCGGAAAAGAGTTCTTTGTAATATTCCACGAGCAGCGCCGCCGACCCGCAGGCACTCGGGGAAGCCATACTGGTGCCGTTATAGAAAATGTAAGCATTATTGGCAGAGTTAAGCGTAGAGTATACTGTCACTCCGTTTGCCACAATGTCAGGTTTAATACGGCCATCGTCCGCGGGGCCCCAACTACTGAATCCCGACATCGCTTTACTGTCGCTGATCGCCCCCACCGTCATAATGTTTTTGGCGATCGCATAATCAGCCATGGTATCATAGCCATTGGGATAACCACTCTTATAGCTCCCGTCCTCATCGCGGTCGTTTCCTGCTGCCCAGAAAGGAAGATAGTATCGGTTTCCATCCACAAGCAGATCAGCTTCCCGGGAATAATAGCTGTACTGCCCGAAATCATCGGTATTTCCATACTCTATTCCGGTTCCGTACCCATAGGAGTGGTTGGAAAGGTACAGCTTGCCGGCTTGGCCCGGAGCTGTAGCAGCAGCCTCTCCCATTTCAGCTAAATCATCAGACCAGTCGTAAGAAATAACCGTAGCGGCAGGGGCCATTCCTTTCGCACTCGATTGTACTCCCGATGCGGCAACTGTACCGCCCACGTGTGTTGCATGATCATCAACCGGCTCACTTTGATTCACAGCGTACGTCACCCGTCCCCCAAATTCCTGATGGGTGGTCAAAATGGACCCAGCATCCCACACTCCGACAGTAACTCCTGCTCCGTCGAGGTTGTAGGGAGCCGTCCTTACCTGAGTTGCTTTGGAAATGGATGATGCAGTTGCATTGTAGGTTACCAGGTAGCGAGGCTGATCATTCTCAACGGCAACCAACTGATGAAGAACCCCATCTCGTTTGAAACGGGTTTTCATACCGCGTGCTTTTGCCCATGCTTCAGCTTTTTTTAGATCTTTTGCTGAACGCTCTCTTGCTGCCTCTACAAACTTCTGCCGTTCGTCGGGAAATTCCTCGAAGCGGGCGGGTTTCTTCGCATGAGAGGTAATCGCTCCCAGGACAACGGCACCGATCAAGCTGTATGTAATAATTTTCATAATTTAAAAATACAACCTAATCCTCAAAAGAACGATTATAATACCCGTAGTTTTTTCTAACCATCTCTCAACAAGGCATTGAGCTGTTTGCAGAGGAAGTCGCTCAGCTTCTGATGCACCTTATTCACTTTTTTGTCGGTCAGCGTCTGTTTTGCTGAGCGATAGGTAAAGGTGTACGCTAGACTCTTCATACCTTTCTCGATGCCTTTCCCTTGATAGACATCAAACAGGCCAAAAGATTCAAGATCTTTTGGATTTGCTTTGCGAATCAGCTGAACGACATCCTCGTGCTGCACCGATTCAGCGAGTACCAGCGCAATATCGCGACTCATGGACGGGAAGGTGGCCAGCTCTTCGGTTTTGGCAATTTTGAAGGCATTTTTGAGCAGCGCATCCAGTTTAATTTCGCCGGCGGCAACCGGTCCGGTCAGGCGCCATTCGTCGCGCGCCGTTTTATTGACGAGCCCCATGCAGCCGACGGTTTCTTTACCCAGTAGAATGGAAACGGCTTTGCCGCCCTCAAACTCCGGCGCATCTTCAGCCGCAAAGGAGGCCTCCAGACTCTGGGAAGCAAACAGTTTTTCAACCAGCCCCTTCATCCAGACAAACATTTCCTCATCGGAAACCGCCGCGCGTTTTTCGAGCAGGCCGCGGCCGACGGGGCCCATCATGCCGAGAGAAACCATTTCAGTCTGAACGGTTGCACCGTCCACGCGTTTAAAGGTGCGGCCCAGCTCGTAGAAGCAGGCTTCGGACACCTGGCGCGAATGGTTGCGGCCCAGGCTCTCCACCAGCTGCGGAATGAGCGACGTGCGCATGACCGACTGATCCATCGAGATGGGGTGCGGCAGCTCTTCGCGCTCGGCGGTGTTTTCTTTATTAAAAAGGTCGAGCAGCGGCGTACTGACCAGCGTGTAATTCAGGATTTCGCTCACGCCCAGACCCTGCAGATTGTTCCGAAGGGTGGAAACGGCGCGCACGTGGGAATCGTCGGCAGTCGGGATGACTTTCGCCAGCGGCGTTTTGGCCGGGATATTATCGACGCCATGGATACGGGCAATTTCTTCCACGAGATCCACTTCGCGGTCCAGATCGAGGCGGAAGCTCGGCACCACCGCAACCGCGGTTTCGCCGTTATCGTCTTCAATTCCGATTTCCAGCGTCTGGAAAATTTCCCGCATGCGGTCAGCGGGGATTTCTGCCCCGATCATGTTTTCAATGCGTTTAAAGCTGAACGGAATTTTGATCTGCTCTTTTGTGCCCGGATACACATCAACAACACCGGAGCAGAGTTTTGCCCCTGCGATCTCGCACATCAGATAGGCCGCGCGCTGGCTGGCCCGCTCAACGGAATCTGTGTTGATCCCGCGCTGGAAGCGGTAGGCTGCATCGGTGAGAAACCCGAGTTTCTTTGCCGTATGGCGAATCGTCGAGGTTTCGAACGCCGCCGCTTCGAGCAGGATGGTGGTGGTTGAATCGCTGATCTCGGAATCCGCACCGCCCATCACGCCGCCGATGGCGGATGCCTTCTCGGCATCGGCAATCACGAGCATATCTTCGGTCAGCTGGCGTTCCTGATCGTCGAGTGTTTTCATTTTTTCGCCGGCGGCAGCCGTGCGCACAATGATCTGTTTGCCGGCAACGGTGGCCGCATCAAAGGCGTGCAGCGGATGGCCGGTTTCGAGCATCACATAGTTCGTGATGTCCACCACGTTGCTGATCGGGCGGATGCCGGCGGCTTCGAGACGCTCCTGCATCCAGGCCGGCGAAGGACCGATTTTGGCCCCCTTGAGAATGCGCGCGGTATAGCGCGGGCATTTTGCTTCGTCGTCGATGCGGACGGAGATCTCTTCGTTTACATCGTTTTCTGTTTCAGAAATTCCAAAGGCTGGAAGTTTCAGCTCGCTGCCGTAGAGGGTGGCCATTTCGCGCGCCACACCGATCATGGAGATCCAGTCTGGGCGATTCGGCGTGATCTCCAGTTCGATAACCGTTTCCGGCTCGCCCCAGACTTTGACGAACGGGGTGCCCGGTTCGAGGTCGGCATCGAGTACCAGCAGACCGGAGTGATCTTCGCCCAGTTCCAGTTCATCTTTGGCGCAGAGCATGCCCATGGAAACTTCGCCACGGATCTTGGCCTTTTTCAATTTAAAGCCGCCCGGCAGCGTGGTGCCGACCGGAGCAAATGGATATTTGCCGCCGACTTCCACATTCGGAGCGCCGCAGACCACGCGCATGGCCTCTTCCTGCCCGTATTCGACCGTGCAGAGGCGCAGCTTATCAGCGCCCGGGTGCGGCTCGATCTGGATAATTTCGCCTACAACGACGCCCTCAAAATCGGAGCCGATGGTTTCAATGGCTTCCACTTCAAGACCGGCAAAGGTCAGCTTGTCGGACAGGCCCTCAATGGTGTCTTCAAAATCAACGTATTCTTTCAGCCAACTGACTGGTACTTTCATAACTCTACTCCGATTGGAAAAAATGAGCGTTGTTTATACCTTCTGACCCATAGCGGCTCAAGCCCATAGGCTTAGCGTTTATTCCCCGATTTTGAACATTCCACGCATTTTTGCCTCCAAACCTGAAGACGTTGCGAGGAACCCATGAAAGCATATCTACTGATCACCTGTTTACTGACAACCGAAAGCTTTGCCAAACAACCCCTCACCTTCGAGAGTCCGTCCCGGCAGGTAAGCCTGATCGAGCTCTACACTTCCGAAGGCTGCAGCAGCTGCCCGCCGGCGGAAGAAAAGCTGAACAGCTTTGCTGACGACAAAGACCTCTGGAGCGAATTTGTACCCATCGCCTTTCACGTGGACTACTGGAATTATATCGGCTGGCACGACCGGTTCTCGAAACCTGAATTCACCACCCGCCAGCGCCACTATTCCAAACATTGGAAAGCCCACACCATCTACACCCCCTGCTTTGTGAAAAACGGCCGGGCCACCCGTCACCCTGTTCCAAAGGCAGGAAAAGAGCAGCCCGGCAAACTGAAAGCATCCATTGAAGGCCGCACCATCCAGATCGAATTCAATGCGACTGAAAACCACAAAGATCTGCGGGTATGGACTGCCCTGCTGAGCGGCAGGGAGACCACGCTGGTAAAATCCGGAGAAAATCGCGGCCGGAAACTGGAGCATTGTTTTGTGGTGCTGGATCTCGACCAAACAACCATGAGCCAGATCAATGGCATCTGGAGTGCCGAGTTCAACCTGAACGGCACCATCCCCGCCTCCGCCGTTGCCCTCTGGATTTCCAATGCCCGGGACCCCGAACCGATTCAGGCGACCGGCGGCTGGTTGCAATAAAAAAACCGCCCCGGTAAAGGAGCGGTTTATCGAATCGCTTAAGCGATCGATTAACGCGCGTAGAATTCCACAACCAGCGAAATTTCGCAGGTAACCGGAACTTCTTCCATATTCGGAAGGCGGTTCAGTTCAGCGGTGAGTTCTTTGTCGTTCGCTGTTACATACTCAGGCGTTTTAGCAACCTGCTGAGCCAGAACAAACGCGTCCAGATCTTTGGACTTTTCACGAACAGTCACTTTGTCGCCGATGCGCAGGGAGTAAGAAGGAATATTTACTTTCTGTCCGTTTACACGGAAGTGAGCGTGGGAAACCATCTGACGAGCCTGATAGATCGAACGGGCCATTCCGGCACGCAATACAACAGCGTCCAGACGGGATTCGAGCATCTGCAGCATCACTTCACCGGCATTGCCCGGCTTGCGGGATGCTTTTTCGTAGTACGAACGCAGCTGCTTTTCGCTCAGGTTGTACTGGTAGCGCAGGCGCTGCTTTTCAGTCAGCTGACGACCGTAGTCGGACTGCTTACCACGACGGCGGTTCGGGCCGTGCTGTCCCGGAGGATTCGGGCGGCGTTCGAGGAATTTTTCAGATTTCGGGGAGAGAGCAATGCCGAGACGACGTGCTTTCTTAATTTTCGGTCCATTATATTTCATGTTGTTTCCTTTCTTTTTCCCATGTGCATCCCTGCAAATTAAGCTGGTCCTTCCAGCCACCCGTTTGAATTCTTCGAATCCGGGTGCTCGCCCCGCACCACGCGGTATTTGTTCTTTTGGCGAAGATCCTTCGGTCAGGATTCCGTTTTACGGGAAAACAAGCGCGCATTTATATAGAATCGATCAAACGAGTCAACTCCGTTTAACCGCAAAGTTTTGCGCCTATTTCAGAAGCCGGGGATCAAATTCAAACGGCTGCAGCGGGCCGATCTTCAGTTTTCCAACGTTTGGATGGGCCGGATTGATCAAATAGTTACTTTCGGAGGGAATTAAAACGCTCGGCACCTTCAGTACAGCCGAGTGCTGGAGGCGGGCCCAGGTAGCGCCGATTTGCTGAGCCGACATAGAGGGCGGCGTGGCCCGCCAATCGGCAGGAAGGTCATCAACACAGAGGGATCGAACCAACCGTTTATCAAATGTCACCGGCATACAGAGATACTCTTCCAGCAATGCTCCGTCATCCACATGCACCAGAATTTCAAGCGCAGCCAGCGCTTTCGATTCTGCAACATAAACCACGGGAACGCCCGCCGGATTCCAGCGACCGCCGAACAGCCGCGCCCCTTCGCCCGAAAAAGCATCGGCCACGCGGTGCGGAGGCACAATCCGCCAGGCCGTCGGCATCAGGAAAATACTCCGTACTCAATCCGGCCTAGCAGATTGAGGACTTCCCGGCTGCCCAGTTCCGTATCCGCAAGATCGAGCGGAGGCTTGCCGCCGAAATAGGTGCGCGGGTTTTTCAGCCACCGGACCGCCTTTTCTTTGGCGCCCAGCACATCGATGCTCCGGTTGAGCAACCCGGCAATACGGTTAAACCGCTCAGACTGATCTGCATTCAGCCGCCCTTCCTGAATTTTACGATTCAGCGTGCGCTCTGCAACACCGGCCACCCGGGCCAGTTCTTTCCGGCTGATTTCCAGTTCCCGGCAGAGCGCGTCCACAATGCCGGCCGGTAGCCCGGCTTTGATTTCAGCCACCTGCTCCAACGCATTATCCGACTTCACCAGTTTCAGTTGCGGAACCTTCCGCTCTATCAGCTCCAGGTTCACGCTGTATTTCAATGCGGCTTCACTCACGCCCATCGTTTTTGCTTCCCATGTGTAGGTTGCGTTTTCCTTACCTGTTTTATCACCCATCGCTCGCTCCTGTCATTTGGCAATATACACTTTGCCATATGGCTTTCAAGCATTTTTCCAACCTTTGGATACTTGCTTTAAGCAGTGGCGGCTCTATGGTCGTTCGCACCGCCATGAAAAAGAGCTTCGAACAAATTCCATTCAACCCCGCCCGCTGGCCGTTTTTCTACGGATGGATGATTCTTTTCTGGGGCATTATCGGCATTATCCTGAGTGTGCCCGGCCAGACCACCGGTGTATCCGCATTCATCGAGCCGCTGATCAAGGATCTGGGCATTGGCCGCTTTGAAATCAGCATCGCCTACGGCATCGGCACATTCTGCAGCTCATTCCTCATCACGCCTTCCGGCAAACTGTTCGACCGGATTGGCGCACGCTGGATGGGATTCGCCTCCTGCCTGATCCTCGGACTGGTCTTGCTGGCACTCAGTCAGGCCGACCATCTGGTCCGCACCATTTCAGGAGTCCTGCCCGAACAGATCGGACTTGTGAGCCTCCTTTCATTCCTCTTTTTTATGCTGCGCCTCAGCGGACAAGGGGTGCTGACCATGTCCTCGCGCAATATGGTCATGAAATGGTTCGACCACCATCGCGGTCTTGCCAGCGGAATCAGCGGAGCAGCGGTTTCATTTGGGTTTTCCTACACCCCCGCAATATTCAGTGGAATGATCAGCGTACGGGGTTGGTCCGGTACCTGGTTACTGCTGGGCGTGCTGCTCATCATCCTGTTCGCCCCGCTGCTGCTCCTCTTTTTCCGGGACAATCCTGAAGCCAGCGGGCTGATTCCCGACGGAAGAAAACACCACCCCAAAAGCCAGGCCGAAACCGTTCGACGGCAATTCACGCTGAAAGAAGCCCGAAGCACACTCCCCTTCTGGGCTTTCACGCTGACGATGTCGTTGCAGGCACTGGTGCTTACGGCCAATACCTTTCATGTGGAATCTATTTTCACACTGGCCGGAATGGACGGCGCCCAGGGTTTTGCCATCTTCCGCCCCATCGCCGTCACCTCCATTGTTGTGACCCTACTGGGAGGCTGGCTGAGCGATCGCACCGAGCTGCGATGGATGCTGGCCACCATGCTGGCCGCCATGGCCGTCAATCTGGTGGGTCTCACCTGGCTGGCCCCCGGCTGGCCGATCGCCTGCCTGATTCTCGGCGGCGGCGTAGCCAACGGGCTGTTCGGCATTCTGATGAGCGTCACCTGGCCGCGCTTCTACGGCCGCGAACATCTGGGAGCCGTCAGCGGATTCTGCATGACCTTCATGGTCATCTTCAGCGCCATCGGCCCCGCCATTTATAGTGGTATACTCAAATACACTGAAGGTTATGCCTTGGGGAATTTAAGCTGTCTGGCAGCGGCCCTGCTCCTGCTGACCCTGTCTTCCCGGGCTAAAAACCCGCAACACACACCCTGATTGTTTCCAAACATTGGAAACTTCCGGACTGTACAAGCGGTTTTCAGGCGATATGATTTCAATAATTCTAAACGATAACCACTGAAAGGAAACTCTATGAAAAAAACCGGAATTTTAATTCTTACGGTCGCATTTGTCTGCGGAAGCGGATTCTTCAAAAAAAGCGAAGACGGAAGCTATTCTGTCGATAGTGCCGCAGTTGAGAAAACAGCTGCCGATGCCAAAGCCAAAGCGGCGGCCGAAGCAGAAAAACTGCAGAAAAAAGCTGAGGCCTCGGCTGCAGAGATGCAGGAAAAAATCAAAAAGGCGGCTGATAAGTATAATGTGAAAGAAGAAGAGATTCTTGCCGATCTCGGAAAAACCAAAGACGAGCTGATCGCTAAGGTTGCCGATATGGACAAAGCCAAGCTCGTGGCCTACCTCAGCAAATACAAAGATGTATTCGCCGGTACCGAAGAAAAAATTGCGGAATACAAAGAGCAGGTAAAGAACCTGAAATGGACGCAGAAATACAGCGCCAAAGGCAAAGAGCTGAAAGCAACCCTTAGTAAATACAACGATCAGTTCAAGGGGCTCAAAACGCAGGCGGCAGTTTATGTCGACAAACTGGAAGGCTACGGAATCAACCTCGCCGACTACGGCATCGACCTCTCGAAATACGGCCTCTAAAACATCCGTTTTTCGAAACTGAAAAAAGGCGTTCCAATGACTGGATCGCCTTTTTTATTACATCCGGGTTGCAAGGTCTTCGGTCGGCTCCGGTTCGGGAATCACCGTGGCCCGGCGGTCGAGCAGATCGATGCGTTTCCAGCGGCCGGAACGGAAGCGCAGGAAGAAGCCGGCACCCAGAATCAGAATATAAACGACCGTCCAGCCCCAGCTGATGAAAATATCGAGCTTCAGCCAGAGCACAATCGCCAGCTGCCCCAGCACCAGTACGCCCCAGGCGACGGCGGATTGAAAATACATCACAAAATGGGTATCCCCGGCACCTTTCAGCGCGCCGGACAGAATCAGCGCCGTGGCATCAGCCGCGCCCCAGATCGCCAGCATCACCAGAAGTATTCTCACGGTCTTCAACAGCTCATCAAACGGAACGGTTGCTCCGGCATTGCTTTCGAACACATTGGCATAGAAACCGGGAAACAGAATAAACGAGATCCCGATCACAACGATGTAGCCGATGCCAATCTTCATCGCCAGCCAGCCGACCCGCTCGGCGTAGTCGGGCTGATCGCGCCCGAGATATTGTCCCACCAGAATCGAAGCGGCAATGCCCATACCGATCATCGGCATGAAGGCCACCAGGTTAATGCTCAGGGCAATATTGCTGGCAATGTGGGCAACCGGCCCCATGCGGCCGACCAGCAGAACAAACACGGTGAAAGCGGCGACATCGAGGAACCAATGTACGCCGGAGGGAAAGCCGAACCGCAGCATCCGCTTGAACAACCACGGATCGAACTTCAGATTTTTCCAGGTTTTGAATTCGGCATTGACCGGCTTGGAGAAATAGAGCAGCGCAAAAATGACCGGACTCAGCCAGGAACCAATCACGGTCGCCCACCCGGCCCCGGCAATTCCAAGCTCTGGAAACGGCCCGATGCCGAAGATCAGCACATAGTTCAATAGAATGTTGATGCTGTTCGCTACAATATTGCAGGTCATGATGACCGAGGTTTTCCCGCGGCCGGAAAAGAAACTGCTCAGCGCGGAACTCATCGTCATTCCGCCGCCGCACCACATCAGAATCTTAAAATATTCCTGCTCCAGCGCCAGAATCTCGGGCCCATGGGCACTTAATTTCAGAAACCAGAGCCCAACCGGGGCCACCAGCATAATCAACGGAATGGAGATCAGCGAAAAGATGATCCCCTGTGCCGTTGCCCGGGCACAGCCCTCTTTATCGCCAGACCCCCACATCTGGGCCACAAACGTATTCACAAATCCAGCCAGTGCCATAAAACCGCAAACGAGGGTGAAAAAGAGAATCCCGGCCGGCAGCGAGGCACGGAACTCCGCCTCACCATAATTGGAAAGAAACAGACGATCGCTGAAGTTGAGCACGGCAAACGTCCCGGAGTTCACAATCAACGGCCAGGCAATCTGCATCAGCTCGCGCCAGCCGCCAAACGGCCGCGCTTCTGTTTCGGGGGAATTCATAGGCGCCGGAATCTACCCCCATTTTCCAATGTTTGGAAATGGAATCGACCCAAAACAGATTGATGCCCGGAAAGATCCGAACAACAGCGCCTGTTTATGCAATCGCCACGGGGCTCAAAAAGGCCTGGAAAGCGGGGGCAAACAATTCAAATACTCATTTGAAGTTAATTTTTAAAAAAAATTGACAATATTTCAACAGGCCTGCACGTTATCAAACATCAACTTCAAATGAGTATTTGAATTATGCCTGCCCACTTAAACACTAAAGAGCGCCTGCTGCACGTAGCTTGCGAATTTTTCGCAGATAAGGGCTATCGGGATACAACGGTAGCCGAGATCTGCGAAGCGGCAGAAGCCAACATTGCGGCAGTCAATTATCACTTCGGCGACAAATCCAATCTTTATCGAAAGGTCTGGGCCTATCTGTTTGAAAAATCAGCCGAAAAATATCCCCTCCCGTCCGATCTGACCGAAACAGAACCGGAAACATGGCTGCGGCACTTTATCCATTCCCGAATTCAGGAAATCTTCGATAACGGAATCAACCAGTGCTTACCACAAATACTGCATCGCGAAATGGGAGAACCCACCGAAATGCACGAAGAACTCTTCAGAAAATACCTTCAGCCGGGACATGAGCAGGTGAAAAAGGCGGTCCGGGCCCTGCTTGGCCCCGAAGCAACGGAAAACCAGCTCAAACTCGCGATCCTGAATTTTCTGGGCGTGCACATCTTCCTTAATGTCCGACACCAGAAGTCAAACAGCGGCAACACACCAAAACAACGCATCCCATCGCTTGATAACCCTGCCGAACTAGCCCGGCAGATCGAAGAATTTGCCATCGGCGGCCTGCTCGCCACCCGCCATTTGATCCAAAGCACAGGAAATTGATCATGAATACACACAAAACCCTCCTCTCCGGACTGGTCCTGGCCACCGCCACACTTGGTCTGACCTCCTGCATGACGCTCGAACCCGAGCGCGAAGCAGATCTGCTCAAGGAACAGACCCCCGAACAGTTTAAGAACACCTCCGGCAGCACCGGACTCCAAACCGAATGGTGGACCGCCTTTGGATCGGAACAGCTGGACCGCTTAATGTATGAGGCCTTCGCCGGAAGCCTGAGCCTCGAACAGGCCTTTGCCCGGTTGGAGCAGGCCGAAGCCACCGCCCGGAAAAGCGGCGCCGCCGGCAAGGTCCAGTTGGATGCGAGGGCAAATTCCTCATCGCGGCACTTTATTAATAAAGATACCGACCACACCACCACTCCCGCCAATACCGTGGGGCTGTATGCCAGCTATGAAGTCGATCTGTGGGGACGGCTGAAGTCCACCGAGCGCGCATCGCTGGCGACCTATGAAGCCACAAAGTTCGATCTGCAGACGGCCGGGATG
Source organism: Pontiellaceae bacterium B12227 (assembly GCA_029432775.1). GTDB lineage: Bacteria > Verrucomicrobiota > Kiritimatiellia > Kiritimatiellales > Pontiellaceae > Pontiella. The sequence continues at coordinate 15,112 of JAROAZ010000032.1, forward strand.
ACGCTTTCCTCCGCGGTGGCGCGCTCCTATTTCACCTGGCAGGCACAAACCGAAGCGTTGCGCCTCTATGAAAGCCAGCTCGCATCCAATCGCAACAAACTAACCGCAATCGAGCGGCGCTACAAAGCCGGGCAGGCCACCTCGCTCGCCGTCCTGCAGCAGCGCCAGCAGGTGGCCAGCACCGAGGCCCGGATCCCGCCCGTTCAGGCACTGATCCAGGAAACCGAAAACAGCATTGCTGTTCTTATCGGAAAAGTTCCCGGCACCGATCTGCAACTGAAACCCGAACCGCTCCCCCCGCTCCCGTCCCAGCCCGCAGCCGGGCTTCCGGTCAATTTGCTCGAAAACCGCCCCGACCTGCAGGCCGCACGCCTGAAGCTGGAGTCGGCCGACTGGACCGTCGGTGCCGCCCGCGCCGCCCGTCTGCCCTCCCTCTCGCTGAGTGGCTCGATCTATAGCTCGGAAGAAAAGATCGATGATCTGTTCGACGACTGGATCTCCAACCTCGCCGCCAGCCTGGTGGCCCCGCTGCTAGACGGCGGCGCACGCAAGGCCGAGGTGGACCGCGCGCTGGCAGTCTCCCGCGAACGCATTGCCGCCTACCGCCTTGCCGTCATCGAAGCCATCGGGGAAACAGAGGATGCGCTGAGCAACGAACTGCATCAGGCCGACTATGTCGAAGCAGTTGCCAGGCAGTATCAGGCCGCAAAGAAGAGCGAGGCTGAATCGATCCGCCGCTACCAGCGCGGCATCCTGCCCTTCCTCGACACGCTCACCGCCATCGTCGCGCGCGAAAACCTCGAAATTACCCATGTACAAGCCAAAGCCGAGCTGCTCGGCGACCGTATTCAACTTTACCGCTCTCTCGGGGGCGACTGGACATTCATGCTGGAGGAAGAAAAATGAACAACTCAACTCGCCGTATCGTATCCATCATCATCGGCCTCGCCTTTATTGCCGGAGGCTTTTTGGCCGCGCGTTATTTTATGAAGAACAAGCCCGAAGCGCAGCGGCGCAAGGGAATGTCTTCGATGGTTCCCGTGGTTGAAACCACAAAAATAAAAGCCGCCGACCAGGTCCGCGGCGTCGAATGCCTCGGCACGGTTGCGGCCGATAAGAGCGCCGCCCTCCAGCCGGAAGTGAGCGGCCGTATTGTGGCGGTTGCCCCCGGCCTCGTCGAAGGCGGGCTGGTGAAAAAGGGCGAGGTGCTCGTAGAGATTGAAGCCGCCGACTATGAGCTGGCGCTGGCCAAGGCCGAAGCCAACCTGCTGACCGCCCAGAGCAACTACCGCATTGAAGAGGGCCAACAGGACGTCGTCCGCCACGAGCTCGATCTGATGGGCAGCGAAGAGGAGGATTCCTACCGCGACCTCATGTTGCGCGAGCCGCAGCTGAAGTCAGCCGAAGCCAACGTCAAGAGTGCCGAGCTGGCGGTTGAATCCGCCAGGCTCAATCTCGCACGCACCAAGATCCGCGTGCCGTTCGATGCGGTCATCATTTCCGAGAACGCCGACGTCGGCGACTATGCCCAGTCCTCGAAAACACTCGTTGAACTGGCCGCGACCGATCGCTACTTCGTGCGCGCCTCCATCCCGTTAAGTTCGCTTGAACCACTGCCGAAACTCGGGAAACAGCCTTACGCGGCAACCCTCGTCCTTTCCGACGGAACCACCCGATCCGCTCAGACCTATAAGCTGCTCCCCGGCCTATCCGAAAAGGGGCGCATGGCCCGTTTGCTTTTGACCGCCGACACCCCCTACAACGGTGAAAGCCGCCCCATGCTGATCGATGAATATGTCCGCGTCCGCATCGAAGGAGAAACTGTCAAAAATGCCGTGATGCTGCCGCGCATATACCTGCGCGACGGCAACGTCGTCTGGACCATCGATGCCGAAAGCAAGTTGCGCATCCTGCCCGCCACCGTTCTGCAGGGCTATGCCAACGATGTCCTCGTCCGCATCGAAGGCCCCGCCAAACTCGAGATCCTCACCTCCGACCTGCCCGCCGCAGTCCAAGGGATGCAACTGCGGCGCGTCGGCGAAAAAGCCCCGCAGCAACAACAGGGCATGGGCGGCGGCAAGGGACAAGGCAAAGGCGCCGGCATGGGCCAGGGCAAACCGGGTATGAAAAAACCCGAAGGCGTGAAACCCGAAGGCCAATCTCCGGCGAAAAAGGAAGCGTAAGCCATGAACAGCATTAAGGAAAAATTCAAGGGGCCGATCGCGTGGATGGTCAAGAACCCGGTCGCGGCCAACCTGCTGATGATCCTCTGCCTGGTGGGCGGCTTCGCCTCCTTCAAAGGGCTCAAACAGGAAGTCTTCCCCGACATCAGTGCCGATATGGTCACTGTCCGCGTCTCCTATCCGGGCGGTACGCCCGAAGAGATGGAACAGAGCGTCTGCCTTGTGGCCGAGGAAGCCATGCGCGGCATCGAAGGCGTTTTCGAGGTAACCTCCCGGGCGGGCGAAGGTTCCGCCACCGTAACCGCCGAGCTGCTCGAGGGCGTTGACCGCATCAAGGTCTACCAGGACATCAAGAGCGAGATCGACCGCGTGACCACCTTCCCGGATGGTGCCGAACGCCCTGTGGTTGCGCTCGCCGCCCGGCTGCGCGAGGCCATGACCCTCATACTCTATGGCGACGCCTCAGACGTCACCCTGCGAAATCTCGCCGAACAGGTGCGCAACCGCCTGTTGCAGAGCGAGAACATCACCCAGGTTGAACTCGACGGCACGCGGGACCTTGAAATCAGCGTAGAGGTCTCGCAGGACAAGCTGCGCGAGTTTGGCCTGACCCACCAGTCGTTGGCCCAGAATATCAACACACAGTCGCGCGAGATTTCCGGTGGCGGCATCAAGACCGAGAGCGGTGAAACGCTGTTGCGCATGCAGGAGCGCCGCAACTACGGCACCGACTTCGCACAGACGCCGGTGCTTGCCACCGAAGAAGGAACCACGTTGACGCTCGGAGAAATCGGAGACGTGGTAGACGGCTTCGAGGATTCCGATATCTTTGCCAACTATAACGGCAAGCCCGCCATCATGCTGGAGATCTATCGCGTGGGCGACCAAACCCCCACCCAGATATCGGAATCGGTTAAAGAGTTGCTACCGCAGATCGAAGAGCAGTTGCCCGAAGGCATCGGCATCGACATTCTTCAAGACCGCACCAAAATCTTTTTCCAGCGCGCCAGCTTGTTGCTGCGCAACGGCGGGCTCGGATTGCTGCTTGTGCTGTTCGTGCTCGGCTTCTTCCTTGAAATACGTCTGGCGTTCTGGGTCGCCATGGGTATCCCGATTTCCTTCCTCGGCGCCATGTTGCTGATGCCGTTCACCGGGCTCTCGATCAACATGATCACCATGTTCGCCTTCATCATTTCGCTGGGTATCGTGGTGGACGACGCCATTGTGGTCGGCGAAAATATCTACCACAACCTGCAGGATGGAATGAACGGCGAAAAAGCCGCGATCCTGGGCGCGCGCCAGGTCTGCTCTCCGGTCGGCTTCAGTATTCTGACCAACATTGTTGCATTCGTTCCGCTGATGGTCATGCCGGGTTCCATGGGCCGTATCATGGGCATGCTGCCCATCGTCGTGATTTCGGTGTTCCTCATCTCCTGGCTCGAAAGCCTCTATATCCTCCCCGCCCACCTCAGCCACGTCCGTAAGAAAGAACCGACCGGCCTCTTCGGGATGCTGCACCGCTTCCAGCAGAAATTCAGCCACGCTTTCCGCAACTGGGTGCGCACGAAGTATGGCCCGTTCCTCGACTACTGCCTGTCGCACCGCTATGTCGTCATTTGCATCGCGCTCGCCGTGCTGATGCTGGTCGGCGGCTATTGGTTCAGTGGCCGCATGGGCTTCTCCATGTTCACCACAGTGGAATCCGACTATGCCAGCGCCTCGGCCTCCCTGCCGTTCGGCTCTCCGGTTGAGAAAACGGAAGCCGTTGCCGACAAGCTGGTCAAGGGTGCGCAGGAAGTCCTGGCCGAAACCGGGCACCCCGAACTCGTCGAAGGCATCTTCGCCAACGTCGGGCGCAGTGGAGCGCATACCTGTTCAGTGCGCGTCTACCTCGCCGATCCCGAAATCCGCGATGAAATCATGGGCACCGAAGCATTCGTACAGGCCTGGCGCAAGAAAGTCGGCCAGATTCCCGGCGTCCGCTTCATCCGCTACGCCTCCGACGAAGGTGGCCCCGGTCGCGGCCCCGCGCTTGAGGTCGAACTGCGCCACGAGGATATCCGCACGCTCGAGAGTGCCGCTCAGACCCTCGCCGCCGAGCTGGCCAACTATCCGCTCGTGCAGGATGTCGATGACGGAGTACAGGAAGGTAAGACCCAGTTCGACTTCACCATGAAGCCGGAGGCCATCAGCCTCGGCCTTTCCGCCTCCGATGTCGGCCGCCAGGTGCGCGCCGCTTTCGAGGGCACCGAAGTGCTCCGCCAGCAGCGGGGCCGCAACGAGGTGAAGGTCAAAGTCCGCCTGCCCAAGGAGGAGCGCACCAAAATGCACAACTTTGAAAACTTTATCCTGCGTACGCCCGACGGCGGCGAAGTGATGCTTTCCGACGTGGTCGATGTTAACGTGGGGAAATCCTATACCACCATCAACCGCCGCAACGGCATGCGTACCCTCACCGTCGTGGCCGACGTCCGCCCGAAATCCAAGGCGGGCGAGGTGATGGCCAAGCTCAACCTCGACTATTTCCCCCAACTGGCCAGCCAGTTCCCGGGCCTCGACTATAGCTACGAAGGCCGCACCGCCGACCAGCGCGAAAGTTTCGGCAGCATGAAAATCACGATTCCGCTCGTGCTGCTCTGCATCTACGCCCTGCTCGCCATCCCGTTCCGCAGCTATTCGCAGCCGCTCATCGTGATGGTGGCGATTCCGTTCGGGATCATCGGTGCTGTTATCGGCCACCTGATTCTCGGCTATTCGATGACTATGATAGGCATCATCGGTATGATCGCGCTTTCGGGCGTGGTGGTGAACGATGCGCTGGTGCTGATCAGCTTTGCCAACGAACGCCGCGCCGACCACGCCAACGCGCACGATGCGGTCGTTTCAGCCGGTATCCAGCGCTTCCGGCCGATCCTGCTCACCACCTTGACCACCTTCGGCGGCCTGATGCCGATGATGCTCGAAACCTCGCGACAGGCCAAGTTCCTGATCCCGATGGCCATCTCGCTCGGCTTCGGGATCCTCTTCGCCACCTTCATCGCGTTGCTGCTCGTCCCCTGCCTCTACATGGTGATCGACGACTGCGGACGCCTGAAACGATGGTTGCTGAACCACTAAGGTAAGAACAAGGACCGACCCAGGCGACCAGACAGAAACTTCCAGACAGTGGAAAAATCTGTCACATATCCAACTCATGCGCCAATATGGGTGTATGAACGATACGAATACATTGAACTTTGATTTGCTGGTGCGAGAACATCAGGCCGGATTACGGGCCTTTATCCGTGCGCTGGGTACGGATGAGGCCTGGGTGGATGACCTCGCCCAGGAAGCCTTTATTATTGCATACAAAAAACGGGGCCAATTCCGGAAGGATGAGGACTTCGGCAAATGGCTACGCGGTATTGCACGGCGACTGGTGATGGGCGAACGAAGCAAAAGCGCCCGCCGGTACCGGATTCTGCACGACGGTATCACAGATATCCTTCTCAGCCTGGGCATCGAAAAGCATGAGCCCGCGCCCGGCCGCGTGAAAGCCGTTGAAACCATGAAAGGCTGTGTCGAACAACTGCCCGAAGCGCAGCGTGAATTGCTTAAAAACCGCTACCAGGAAGGGCGCCAGGCCAAAGAAATCGCCACCGAACTGAAATCCACTGCCGCCGCCATCCGCAAACAACTCCAGCGTATCAGGGCGGCTGTGCGCAGGTGCATGGAACATAAAATCAGCGAGGTGGCCTCATGACCCGCTACGAAGATCTCCTCTCCCTATACCTCGATGGCGAACCGACCGAAGCGGAGCTGAATGAACTGGCTGAACTGCTGAAAAATGATCAAAAGCTCGCCGTCGATTTCCGGGAAGAACTGCTCATTTGGGAGGCGTGGTCGCAGGAAACCGTTCCGGAGCGCTCTGCCGAAGCCTTTCTGGCCGGATTTCACACCCGCTTGCGGGCCGAAGACGATGCGGGCGATTTTGAACTGATGGTCACCAAACAACTGAAAGAACGGAGAAATCCATTTCTATGGCAGCCGATCTTCGCCATTGCCGCCGTCCTGGTCATTCTCCTTTCGCTGAGTGTCATCTTTAATCCGGCTGATATCCATACGGGGCTCGTCGCCACGGCCGAAGCCGGCACCGTGCATATTCATGGCGAATGTGTCTGCATGCACTGCACACTCAACAAGGCGGACCGTTGCAGAAAAGCCCTTCGTTATACCGATGAAAACGGAACCGTTCATCTCATCCCCATGAAAAAATCAGAATGCCTGCAGCAGCATAAAGGCTGCTTCTGCCGCGGTCCCACACCCGTGCTGATTGAGGGTAAACTGGTTGAAGAAAATGGCGAGAAAATGCTCATTGCAACCTCTCTCGTCATCGAAGAGGAGAAATCGCTTTAAAAAAAGTATGATTGCATGTCACGTTCCGAATATTGGAAACAAAGTAGGTATAACAATTCATTAACCCCCAGGAGCTACACCATGAAAAGAATGATGAGTATTGCTGCAATCGCGTTGTTTATGGCCGGATCATCGGCATTTGCCTGTGGCAGCTGCGGCTGTTCGGCCAAAAAAGCAGACAAAGCCAAGACCGAATGCAAAACCTGCAAAGAAGGAAAAGAATGCAAAGCCTGCGACGCTAAAAAAGCCGAAGCGAAGAAAGCTTCCTGCTCTAGCTGCAAGAAATAATAAGGGTTCTAAACCTTTCAAGCCTTCTCCAAATTCTGGAGGAGGTTTTTTTTTGGCATTTAAAATGCTCATTTAAAATAGAATGACAGGTCCGTTGACAATAAATGAGGGGCTTCGTACGTTACTCTCCTGTCATTTAAAATGAGCATTTTAAATATGGATAAGAAACAGAAAACTAAAGTCCGGCTGGTTCAGGCTGCCGCGGATATTTTTTCGGAAAAGGGTTTCCGGGAAGCCACTGTGGCTGAGATTTGTGAACAGGCGGAAGCCAATATTGCCGCTGTGAATTATCATTTCGGCGATAAATCCAGCCTCTACAAGGCGGTTTGGGACTATCTACACCAGGCCACCCTTGAACAATTTCCGGTTCCGGAAACTCACACCGAAATCGGGGCCGAACGCTGGCTTCGCCAATTCCTGCGCTCTCGCCTGATGCGGATTATGGCCGAAGGTCCCTCCGGCCTGTATCCCAAACTGATTCACCGCGAGATGACTGAAATCACCGCTGAGCATGAATATCTCTTCGTCACCTATCTTCGCCCCAACCGGCTTCGCGTGCGTAGTGCCATTGCTGATTTTATAGAACAGTCCATAAGCGAAGAACAGCTGAGCGTCGCTACACTCAACTTTATGGGCGTCCATATCTCTATGAACGTCGGTTATCAGAAACATATCAAAAATCCGGCGCTCCAGAAAAAATTCCCGGCCAACCTTAACTCCGAGATCCTGCTTCAGCAGGCCGAATCATTCGCAATCGGCGGCCTTAAGGAAGTGAAAAAAGGGTTAAACTCATGAGAACCGTTTTACGAACCGCTCCCCTGCTTGCTTTCGGCCTGCTGACTTCCTGTGCGCTCTATGCCCCGGACGAACGAACCGATCTGAATACGGATATTCAATCTCAATTTTCGCTCTATTCGGAAACGGAAATGGACACCACCAACCGATGGTGGGAAAACTTCCAATCCCTGGAACTTAATAATCTGATTGATGAAGCGCTCACGAACAGCCCCACCATCCAGCAGTCGTGGGCCCGTCTTGCCCAGGCCGATGCGGCCGCCGCCAAGGCCGGTGCGGCACGCTATCCGACCGCAGATTATGGAGCCAGCACGTCCGGCAATAAACGGGAAACCACGTTGGGACAGAATCCAGGACGTAGCTCCTATCACAACTATGACCTCGGCCTTTCGGCGGCCTATGAGGTGGATCTTTGGGGCCGTGTAAAATCACAAACGGAAGCCGCGGCATTCGATCTTGCAGCCTCCCGCGAACAATTGAAGACGGCAGCCATCACGCTCTCCTCTCGCGTCGCGCTTTCCTGGACAGCGATCCTGGCCCAGCGCCTGCAGACCGAGGTGATTCGCCTGCAGCTGGAGTCGAATAAAACTTCGTTGGAACTGATCGAAATGCGTTTCCGGAAATCGCAGTCCACCGCACTCGATGTCTACCAGCAGCGCCAGACCGTGGCCGGAACCGAAGCCCTGATTCCCCGCGCGGAGCTCACCGAACAGCTCCAGCGAAATGAACTCGCCGTATTGCTTGGCCGCTCCGACTTCCAGGCATTGGAAGTTGCGCAAAGCACGCTTCCAACCCTTTCAGAGCTTCCGGCGATTGGACTTCCGGCTGATGTGCTGGCCAACCGTCCTGATGTCCGTGCAGCCGGGCTTCAGCTGCAGTCGGCCGACTGGCAGGTGAGCGCCGCCCGGGCCGATCGGCTTCCGGCCATCCGCCTGACCGCATCCGCCAGCTACGGCGGCAATGCCATCGACTCTTCCGATATATTCGACAACTGGCTGGCCTCGCTGGCCGGCAGCATTACCGGACCGATTTTTGACGGAGGACGGCGTAAAGCCGAAGTGGCCCGCACCCGGGCCGTGGTCGATGAACGCCTTGCGGCCTATAAGGAAACGGTGCTCAATGCCATTAAAGAGGTAGAAGACGCCCTTATTTCTGAAACAAAGCAACGCGAATATATTGAAAAGGTCGATGCCCGTCTCACGGCGGCGCGCCGTTCCTATGAAGAATCGATCAACCGCTATCGCAACGGATTGATTGAATATACGACTGTACTGATTCAGCTCAATACCCTCCAGAATCTGGAACGCGATCGCATCGTGGCGCAATATACGCTGCTGCAATACCGCATCAACCTTTACCGCGCTCTGGGCGGAAGCTGGACCGAAGAACTGCCTGCCGTATCTTTTAATAATGAGGACTGACCCATGAATCTGATTAGAAAAATCATTCTTCCCATCCTGTTCATTCTGATTGCCCTGGCCGTAGGGAATATTATTATCAAAACCACCAAAAAGCCGGAAAAGAAACGCCCCCAGCGCACGGCCTATACCGTTGAAGTGGTCCCGCTTAAATCCGGACAGCAAACGGTCCGGCTGCAAGCAACGGGAACGGTGACTCCGGCCATCGACATCATGCTGCGGGCGCGTGTGGCCGGCGAAATTATTGAAGTGGCCCCGGAGTTTATCGAGGGCGGCACATTCCGGAAGGGCGACGTGATGCTGAAGATCGATCCGCTTGACTACCAACTCGCACTCGAACAGAAAAAGGCCGCATTGGCCGAAGCGGAATATCAGCTGCAGCTTGAAAAAGGTCAGGGCGATATTGCCGCCCGCGAATGGGAACTTCTCGGTCCCGGCGATAACCCCTCCGAATCCGACCGCGAACTGGCACTGCGTATTCCGCATCTGAAATACCGTGCCGCCAAACTCGAAGCCGCGAAGGCCGAGCTGGAAAATGCAAAACTCGACCTCGCCCGCACCGAAATTCGCGCGCCCTTCAACGCCGTTGTCATCGAGCGGAAAACCGATCTCGGCACCCAGGCCACCCTACAGGATGCCCTGGCTTCTCTCGCCGGATCCGACCAGTACTATGTCCGAGCCTCCATTCCGGTGAAACAATTGAAGTGGATCCAGTGCGATCCGGAAACCGGCTCCATGGCCACCATCATCCGGAACACCGGCGATGTCCGCCAGGGCCGAGTGGTGCGAATGGAGAGCGCACTGGAAGAAATGGGCCGCATGGCCCGCATTATTATTGCCGTCGATCAGCCGACTGAAGGAGCGCACCCGCTGCTGCTGAACGAATATGTCCGCATCTCAATTGAAGGAATGCCCGTGGAAAATGCCTTTCATATTCCACGCGAGGCCCTTCACGAAGATCGTCTGGTATGGCTTGCCGGAAAAGATGGCACACTTGAATTCCGCGACGTCCAGGTGGGCTGGCGCGATGCCACCGATGTCATTCTCACGGGCGGTGTTCAGGATGGCGAACGATTGATCCTGACCAATCTTTCCACCCCGATCAACGGAATGCAGCTCCGTATTGAAGGCGAACCGATGCCGGAATCCGAAGGTGAAGGCGCGGGCAAGGGTCAATCCGGCAAAGGAATGAAAACCGATGAAAAATAAGATCGTTCTGAGCGGCCGGGATCGCCGGGGCCCCATTTCGTGGATGACGCGCAACCCCGTTGCCTCCAATATTATTATGCTGATTCTCGTGCTTGGCGGGATCCTCCAGGTTTTCAATATCAAACAGGAATTCCTGCCGAATGCCTCCCTCGATTTTGTCACGGTTTCCGTGCCCTATCCCGGCGCCAGTCCGGAAGAGGTGGAACAGGCCATTGTGCTTGCGGTGGAAGAATCCGTACGCGGCCTCGACGGGGCCGAAGAAATCCTCTCCTACGCCCGAGAAGGTTCCGGCGTAGTCGAGGTTGAAGTCATGTCCGGTTACGATATTCAACAACTGTCGCAGGATATTCAAAGCGAAGTAGACCGCATCCGGACGTTCCCGGAAGATGCCGAAGAACCTATCATTAATATCAGTTCTCTGCGCCGCGAAGTCCTCTCCGTGATTGTCTCTGCCGATACCGCCGATACCGTTCTGCGCGAAGTGACCGAACAGGTGCGTGAGAGTCTGATTGTTTCTCCCGGTATTACACAGGTGGAACTCTCGAATGTGCGCAGCTATGAAATTGGCATTGAAGTGCCGCAGGATACGTTGCGCGCCTATGGGCTGACACTGGCGGATGTGGCGGACACAATTGCACGGGCCTCTGTGGAAACACCGGGCGGCGGCATGAAAACCACCAGCGGGGAAATCCTCGTCCGGGTGCGCGACCGCCGCGACTTTGGCGACCAGTTCGGCAAGATCCCGCTGATCATCGGGCCGGATGGAACACAGGTGCTTCTCGAAGACGTTGCCACCATTCGCGACAGCTTCGACGACTCCGATAAGTTTACCTATTTCAATGGGAAGCCGGCGCTCATGATGAGCGTCTACCGCGTGGGTAAAGAAACCCCGCTGACCGTTGAAGAATCAGTACTCGAAGTGCTCGAAGAACTGGAAGCCACCCTACCGGAAGGCATTGAACTGACCACCTGGAACAGCCGGGCCGATATGTTCCGCCAACGCATGAACCTGCTGATGCGCAACGGCCTGCTAGGTCTCATTCTTGTCTTCCTGGTGCTCGGCTTCTTCCTCGAAATGCGTCTCGCTTTCTGGGTGATGCTCGGCATTCCGATCTCATTCCTCGGCACGCTGCTGCTGATGCCGGCCCTCGGCCTGAGCATCAGCATGGTTTCCATGTTTGCCTTCATTCTCGCTCTGGGCATCGTGGTCGACGATGCCATCGTCGTCGGCGAAAACATTTATCACAACCATCAGGACGGCATGCCGTTTCTGCAGGCAGCCATCGTGGGCGCACGCCAGATTGCGATGCCGGTCACCTTCAGTATTCTCACCAATATTGTTGCCTTCATGCCGCTTTATTTTGTGCCGGGGGTAATGGGTAAATTTTTCCGGGCCATCCCGTTGGTGGTCTGCTCCACCTTTGTGATTTCACTGGTGGAAGCCCTCTATGTACTGCCTGCCCATCTGGGGCATCAGAAGGATCTGGCAAACCCGCATATCATTCATCGGATGCAGCAGCGCTTCAGCAAAGCTTTCACCCGATTCATTCATGAAAAGTACGGCCCCTTCCTGGACATCACCCTGCGCAACCGCTACCTCACAGTTGCAATCGGCCTGTTCATTCTGATCATTACGCTTAGCTATGTTAAAAGCGGCCGCATGGGTTTCCAACTGTTCCCGAGCGTGGAGTCCGATGTGGCGCTTTGCACGTTCAAACTTCCCTACGGCGCCCCGGTGGATAAGACCCTCGCCATTCACGACCAGATCATCGATGCCGGAAACCAGCTCGTTAAAGAGATCGAGGAGCAGACCGGACAGAAACAGATTAAGGGATGCATTTCCCAGGTCGGAGCGGGCGGGCGCGGAATCACCGGCGGACACAGCGGATCGATTACCTTCGATCTGGTCGATGCCGAAGTGCGCCCGGTTTCCACCGCCGACTTCGTTAAACGCTGGCGGACAAAATCAGGCCAGATTGCCGGCATCGACACCGTCCGTTTCCGCGATGACAGCGGAGGCCCGGGAGGCGGAACCGATGCCTTAACGGTGGAACTTTCACATCGCGACATCGATGTACTTGAACTGGCCAGTGCCGACCTGGCGGAGGCACTGGGAGAATATTCCATAGTCAGCGACATCGACGACGGCTTCACCCCCGGAAAACCCCAGGTCGACTTTACTCTCAAGGCCGAGGGCCGCAGCCTGGGCCTGACCTCGGCCGGCGTTGCCCGGCAGGTCCGTAATGCCTACTATGGCGACGAAGCCATTCGCCAGCAGCGCGGCCGAAACGAAATCAAGGTCATGATGCGGCTGCCGAAAGAAGAGCGCGAAACGGAATTCAGTCTGGAGTCGATGATTCTCCAAACACCTTCCGGCATCGAAGTCCCGTTGAGCGAAGTGGTCAACATGGAGCGCGGGCGCGCCTACACCACCATCTCCCGCCGTAACGGCCGCCGTGCCGTCACGGTTTCAGCCAACGTTACCCCGAAGAGCAAGGCCGATCTGGTACTGGCCGATATGACGTCTGAAATGCTGCCCACCCTGCAGGCCAAATATCCGGGCCTTTCCTACTCCTTCGAAGGTCGGCAGGCCGATCAGCGGGAAAGTGTCCAGGGGCTGATCAAGGGACTGCTCGGTGCAATTATGCTGATCTACGTTATTCTCGCAATTCCGTTCAAGAGCTACAGCCAGCCACTGATTATTATGATCAGTATTCCATTCGGGATTGTCGGCGCGGTGATCGGACATCTGCTGATGGGCTACAGCCTAAGCGTAATCAGCATCTTCGGCATCGTTGCGCTCTCCGGCGTGGTGGTGAACGACTCGCTGGTTCTGATCGACTTCTTTAACCAGAAACGGCTTGAAGGAATGAGCGTACACGACTCCGTCATGACGGCCGGAATCCAGCGTTTCCGCCCGATTGTACTGACCACACTGACGACTTTCGGCGGCCTGCTGCCCATGATTTTCGAGACCTCTCGGCAGGCGCGCTTCCTGATTCCGATGGCCATCTCGCTCGGCTTCGGCATCCTGTTTGCCACCGGCATCACACTTTTACTCATTCCTTCGCTGACCATGATTCTCGAGGATATTGGACGGTTCTTAAAAGGAAATGAGTAAGCTTCTTAAAGGTTCCGTTGCCGGACATCTGACCAAACTGACACTTCCAGGCATTGGAGGAATGCTGGCGATCATGGTGTTCAACCTGACCGACACATGGTTCGTGTCGCGTCTGGGCACCGATGAACTGGCGGCGATGGGCTTCACCTTTGCCGTCGTCATGATTGTTGGCGCGCTGGCCATGGGCTTTTCCTCCGGCGCGGGCTCCATCATCAGCCGGGCACTCGGCGCAAAGAATAAAGCACTCGCGGCCCGCACCGTCACGGACGGCCTGTTCCTGACCATCGTCGGAACAGCCATTGTCAGCGTGGTCGGCTATTTCACGATCGACCCGCTCTTCACCCTGCTGGGGGCTGAAGGGCACGTGCTCGAACTGGTTCGGGAATATATGGTGATCTGGTATATCGGAGCTGTGGCCGCCATTATGCCGCCGGTTTCCGACGGTTGCCTGCGTGCGTCGGGCGATGTTGTCCGCCCAACAATTGTAATGTGCATCGTGGCGCTGATTAATGTAGTTCTCGACCCCGTTCTGATTTTCGGTTGGGGCCCGTTTCCAGCCCTTGGAATGAAAGGGGCCGCATTGGCCACCATCATTGCCCGGGTCATTGCCATGATCGCATCGCTCAGCTTTCTTCATTTTAAACACGGACTCATCGACTGGTCCCGGCATCGGCTGAGCTCAGTGTTTGCATCCTGGAAAGAGATCATCCGGCTGGGCATCCCGGCCGCCCTCACCCAGGCACTCAATCCGGTTGCTCAGGGTTTCTATATCCGACTGGCTGCCGGAGTCGGCGGCGTACAGGCCGTGGCCGCCATGGCTACCGGAACCCGCATCGAAGCCTTTCTGCTGATCATTGCCATGGCCTACGGCATTGCGATTGTGCCCTTTGTTGGCTTCAACTATGGAGCAGAAAAACACCACCGTGTGCAGGAGGCCCGGCGCATCAGCACCCGCTTTGCCTTCATTTATGCGGCAGCATCTCTGCTCCTGCTTCTTCCAATGGCTGGAATGGTATCGGGCTGGTTCAGCGATGATCCCACCGTCATCAAACTCAGTACTGCCTACCTGCTCATCAGCGTTCTCGGAATGACCGGCGGCCTGATCAGCATGTGGATGAGCCAGCTGCTCAACGTCATTGGAAAGCCACGCCCCGTCATGAGCATCAACCTGTGCCGCGTGTTCGCGTTCATCATTCCACTCAGTCTCATCGGCAGCAAGCTCTTCGGGTTTAACGGCCTCGTAGGCGGCATTGCCCTCGGCAATCTCTTATCAGGTGCTCAGGCTTATTTACTCACCCGCCGGCAACTGAGATCTTCGCAGGCACAAGCGTAACGATTTGACTGACGGCCGTCAGCTAAATCATTACGCCTTGTCCGGCCTCTTCAATGAGATTCATCCGGCGAACGCCAACTCTCTGCACAGGCGATTAAACAGGGTTTCATTGCATATATTGGAATATTTAAGCCTCATGACTTCGGTGTTTCGGCTGCAAGACGATGTCGGCAGCACAACCCAAGCGTAACGTTTTCATCGACGGCCGTCAGCTAAATCGTTACGCCCTGCCCGGCCTCTTCAATGAGGGTCATCAGCATTTTGTGCATAGAATACGCCTGTTTCCCGAGATAGTTGTCAGGGAGCAGAGGCGATGGCAGCAATGGATCTTCCATAAAAGCCCCGTGGTAGGCCTCCAGCGAGGTGCGAATCAGCTCCGCAAGTTCTTCGGACGATGGGCCGGCCTGTTTCAGAAGAGCGATATTCTTTTCACAGATTTCGCAATAGTGTTCCTGAAGAACATCAAGGCGGTCAAAGTTCCAGGCATTGGAAACAATCCGGTCAGACGACAGCCCCAAGACTGTTCGTGCTTCGAGCAGATAAGCAAATGCATCCACATTCGCCGTCTGCGTGAGGTCATCGAAATCAGGCCGGATATCCTCGGGAGTCACCCAGACACTTTGCTGCAGACATCCCATTCGCATGCGCTTCAGGAATGAGCGCAGAATATTCCTGTATTTTCGATCCACCTCAGGGACATCGTAGACCAGCATGTACCAAATATCATTCCAGCGTCTGTTCCAGAACTTCTCCGGCGAAAAATAGTCGGGGATCTGATCCTGACCGCTTTCTGTCAGAAACAGCTTTGGAACCGACCCGCCGGTTGACTGATAAACCACGAGCCCTTTATCGCGCAACCGCTTGGAGGCATTGCGGAAAGCCGCCCGGTTGGGATAGGTGTGGCGGTTCACGAGCGCCCAACCGCCACGACTCTTAAAGAGCGCTGACATTTCCAGCAGCTCCATCATTTCAATGCCGATTCGCCGCCGCAGAACCGGCAGCGAGATATCCGGATGGTGAAATCGTGCCCACTTCATAAACCAAAACGTAACGTTTCAACTGACGGCCGTCGATGAATTCGTTACGCCTTCACTGCTTTTAATTTCTTCCAATCTCTGGAAAGATTCATTTCAACAACTTCCAAGGATTGGACAAGCTATGGGCGAACAGGTTGAAAAGCAGGGATATTCATTCGGCACCTTTAAAGGGGTCTACACACCGAGCGTTCTGACGATCTTCGGCGTTATCATGTACCTGCGCTTCGGCTGGGTGCTGGGCAATGTGGGCCTCTTCGGAACGTTGATGATTGTGACGATGGCCACGGCCATCACATTTCTCACCGGACTGTCGATTTCGGCGATGGCCACCAACATGAAAGTCGGAGGCGGCGGCGCGTACTATATCATCTCCCGCTCGCTGGGACTCGAAGCCGGGGCGGCGATCGGACTCCCGCTCTTTTTCGCCCGGGCCATCGGCGTGGCGTTTTATATTGCCGGTTTCACGGAAGCGGTTCTGGCCTTGTTCGGGAATCCGCTGGCCGGGCTGGGAATTCATGATATGGCACTGGCCGGTAAACTTATATCCGTCACCACCCTCGTGCTGATCACCGCCCTGGCCTACATTTCGGCCGACCTTGCGCTGAAAGTGCAGTTTGCCATCTTTGCCGCCATTGCCTTTTCGCTGGTCTCCCTGTTTATGGGCAACCCGTCACCGGACGTCTTTGTGATTCCCCCTGATGCGGTACTTCCTCCCAAGGCCACATTCTGGGTGGTCTTTGCCGTCTTCTTCCCGGCCGTAACCGGCATCGAAGCGGGACTCGGCCTTTCGGGCGATCTGAAAAACCCCGCCCGCTCGTTGCCGGTGGGCACCCTGCTGGCCATTGGAACGGGCTATCTGGTCTATATGATTATGCCGATCTTCCTCAGCATCAAAGTACCGAATGCAGATGCACTGCGGTTTGATCCGAACATTCTGAACACGGTGGCCCGCTGGGCCCTTCCGATTTCCATCGGTGTTTTTGCGGCCTCGCTCTCCAGTGCACTGGGCTCGCTGCTCGGCGCGCCGCGCACGCTGCAGGCACTCGCCGTGGACCGCATTATTCCGCGCTTTATCGGCCGGGGCTTCGGGAAAGATAAAGCCGACCCGCGCATTGCCACCGCCCTCTCCTTTTTTGTGGCACTCGCGGCGGTACTGCTGGGCGACCTCAACCTGATTGCGCCGATTCTTTCCATGTTCTTCCTGCTTTCCTATGGCCTGCTCAACTTGTCCGCGGGACTGGAAGGCCTGATTGAAAGCCCCTCCTGGCGACCGAAGTTCAGCGTTCCAAGCTGGGTTTCGCTGATCGGTGCGACCCTCTGTTTTGCGGCCATGCTGATGATTGATGCCGGTGCCACCCTGATTTCCATTTTCCTGACCGCTCTGGTCTTTTACCTGGTCAAACGGCGGCGCCTGAATGCTCATTGGGACGACATGCGCTATGGCATTCTGACCCTGCTCGTTCGCTTTGCGATTCAGCATTTGAACAAACTCAAGCCGGATGAACGCACCTGGCGGCCGAATATTCTGGCCTTGAGCGGCTCGCCGAAATCGCGCTGGCATCTGGTGGAAATGGCCCATTCACTGACGCGCCACAGCAGTGCGCTGACGGTGGCAAGTATCCTGCCGGTGGAAGACTGGTCGGCCGAAAAAGTCCAGACCATGGAAACTTCCATGCGCGAATATCTCGAAAAGCGCGAAGTGGATGCCATGGTTAAGATTTTCCCCTCGCCCGATATGCTGAACGGTGCGCGCGCATTGGTTCGCGCCTATGGTTACGGCCCGCTGACGCCCAATACGATTCTTCTGGGCGACACCGAGAATCACTCGAATTTTAACGAATTCGCTGAGCTGATTCAGCTGGTCTACCGCACCCAGCGTAACCTGATTATGCTCCGTGAGAGCGACGTGGAAGCCTCCGATGAAGCGGTTGAGATTCATGTCTGGTGGGGCGGGAACAAAGATAACATCGGGCTGATCCTCACACTGGCTTATCAGATTCAGAAGAGTCCGGTTTGGAAAGAGTCGAAGCTGATTCTTAAAACCATCGTTGACCACGAAGACGAACGGGTGCAGGCGCAGGAGCGTTTGGACAGCTTTATTGAAGAACAGCGCATTCCGGCCGAAGCCGACGTGCTCATAAAGCGTCTGCCCAGCTTCTATGACATTATCCGCCAGTCCTCATCCGATGCAGGTCTGGTGTTTATGGGCATGCGTCCGCCGGGCGAGGATGAGAGTCACGACGACTACGGCCGCTACTACGGAAGCCTGATGGATGCCACAAAAGGAATGCCCCCGCTTGCCTTTGTGCTGGCAGCGGAGGCGATTGAGTTCCGTCAGGTTATCGGCATTTCAGACCGGCGGTAGATGAGTCGCTATTCGCTTCAGGCGAGGCCCAGGCCGGAAAGAATGACCGTCTTGAGCTCGTGGTAGGCCTTTTCCAGATCGTCGTTGATGATCTGGAAAGAATACTCCTTGGCGGATTCCATTTCACCGGCCGCATTTTCCAACCGTTTCAGAATCACCTTTTCCTCGTCCGTACCACGGCCACGCAGACGTTTTTCCAGCTCTTCCATGGAAGGCGGAGAAATAAAGATGTCGGTGAATCCCCGGCGAATCGGATGGCGCGGGTCGAGCCGAACCAGGGATTCCCGCAATTGCTTGGCCCCCTGGACATCGATATCGAGGAGCACATGATTGCCCTCTTCCATGGCATAAAGCACAGTATCTTCCAGCGTGCCGTAGTAATTCCCATGCACCTTGGCCCACTCCAGAAACTCACCCTGTTTGATGCGTTCCTTGAACTCTTTCTTCGATAGAAAGAAGTAGTGCTCGCCATCCTTTTCCTCACCGCGCGGTGCGCGGGTGGTGCAGGAAACCGAAGAGATGATCTTCGGGAACTCATCGACCAGACGGTCGCACAGCGTACTTTTTCCACAGCCGGACGGTGCTGAAACCACAATCATCAACGGACGACTCGGGCGCGGCAGCTCGCTGCCCTCTCTATTGATTAAATGATGCGTATTTTCTTCCACATTTAACTCCTGAACATCTTATTCAATATTCTGAACCTGCTCGCGAATCCGTTCGAGCTCGGTTTTGAAAGCAACAACCAGTCGCGTAATTTCAACTTCGTTGGCTTTCGACCCCACTGTATTAATTTCCCGGAACAGCTCCTGACACAGGAAGTCGAGCGTACGCCCGACCGGCTCGGAAGAGCGCAGCAGTTTTCGGGTTTGAGCCAGATGGCTCTTCAGACGCGTCAGCTCTTCGCTGATGTCGCACCGGTCGGCAAAAATGGCGACCTCTTTCACAATCCGTTCATCGGACGCCAGATCTTCCAGCCCGGCTTCTTCCAGCCGCTGGAACAGTTTTTCCCGATAAGCGACTACGACGGTGGGGGCCAGTTTCCGGATGGCTTTCACTCCATCGTCCAGCAATGCGATGCGCTCGCGCAGATCTTTTTCGAGCGCCTTGCCTTCGGTCGCGCGCATTTTTGCAAGCCCCTTGAGCGCCTTGCCCAGTGCTTCGTCGAGCACGGATGAAATCTGATCGGTGTCCAGGCTCTCCTGTTCAATGGAAACCACCCCGGCCAGGCGAGTCAGCCCTTCTGCACCCAGATCATCGGCCAGTTTCAGCTTTCGGGCAGTTTCACGGATCCCTTTCACATATTGGGAGGCGAGTTTTTCATCGATCCTGACCGAACCGGATGATCCGTCGGCCGCCTCCACCCGGATGATGCCGGAAACGCGGCCACGGGAAAATTCCGCCCGCACTTTGCTCTGAACCAGCGCATCGAGCGTAACCAGATTACGCGGAAGGTTCACATTAATATCGAGCTGTTTGCGGTTCACGGAGCTTACTTCCGCCGTAACGCTCATGCCGGATGCGGAGGCCGCGCCCTCGCCAAAACCTGTCATACTTTTCAGTGCCATAAGAAAGAAACCTGAAATTTGAAATTAGAACCTTGAATTAAAGGGGGAGAATTCAGGATTCTAACGGCCATGTCACGCATTTTGATAAATGATGGAAACGTTGCCATTCTGGCCGAAAAGGTGATTCCTGCGGAATCCACTGCGGCCCGCATGAAAGGGCTGCTCGGACGTTCCGGTCTGGAGCCGGGTACCGCTATGCTGATCCGCCCCTGCCGCAGCATTCATATGTGGTTCATGCGGTTCCCCATTGATGCGGCCTTCCTCGATGCCGAGCTGCGCGTGCTGAAGGTATCGCGCAACCTGAAACCCTGGCAGCTCGCCTTTGCGCCGCGGAAAACTGCTTCCGTGCTGGAAGCGGCTGAAGGAGCGATGAAAAACCTGCAGCCGGGCGATTCCCTGATTCTGGAATAAAAAAATCCAACCTTTGGAAATTTCCAAAGGCTGGAAAGGCCGGACTCCCAATACGGGCGGTTATTCTCCGGTCGGAATAGCTTCCCGGTTACGCTCTATCAAGCGGCGGGCATCGCGGTTTGCCTCATCGTTCAAATTGATCGATTCGTAGCGCACCACTTCGGATTTATGAATTTCATCATAAATTCCCGGGCGGTATTCATAGCGGATGTTCCCGTTCGGCAATTGCTGTATGAAACGACAGTCAATGATACTGTCCTGCGTTGTGATACGGGTGTCGAACACAAAGATGCGTTTCAGCACTTCATGCCGCGTAACGATTTCATCCACTTCGATCTGGAATGTGGCAGATCCCGAAACGAATCCTTCACGAACCAACTGGATGGTATGATCCACCCCCGATTTCAACGTAATGCGTACGGGTTGAGAGAGCGTATCAGACCCCCCTTTCGGCTGCGTGGTGGTTAAGAGTTTGCCATTCAGAAAAACCTGTACATTGGCCGGCTCGGTATCCAGCACAAGGGTACCGCTGTTTTTAACCATGTTGAATTCGACGATATCGTTGATATCGGGCTCGAGGAAGATGGTTTTAGTTTTTGTTGCATAGCCGTTCAGGGAGGCCGTGATTTCGTGCGGACCGCCTTTCAGGTCAGACACGGTGACAGGGGCTTCGCCCACGGGCTCATTATCCACGGAGACTTTTGCGCCTTCCGGAGATGTGATGATGGTCAAGCCTGACGGCAATGCCTCAAGTTCTGCATTCAATTGATACGGCTTCGTGGCTTCGAACTCCAGCGTCACCATATAGGGTGTGTATCCGCGTTTAGCAATTTTAACTTCCGACTGCCCGGCCAGCACTTCCTCTAAATGAAGTGGTGTTTTCCCCACCAGCAGGCCGTTAACACGAACCTCTGCACCTTCCGGTGTGGAATTCACATCCAACAGGGCGGTGTTGGAAATCAGTTCGGCAAAAATGCCGACGGGCGTGCGATCCTTCAGTTCAGCCGTCATGATGCGCGGCAATTGGGTTTCAGACCGGAATTCCAGGTTATAGCTTCCCAGCGGAAGATCCGTAAGCAGCACCGGGGTATTCCCTTTGGAAACGCCATCAATCATCACATCGGCTCCCGACGGATTGGATTCAACCAGCAGAAGGCCGCTCAACCGGTTCATCTGAATTTTGAGCTTTTCCTCCTGCCCTTCCAGCAGGTTTACCGTATTAAAGGTTCGCTCATAACCCTCTTTCCGCAGCTCCACGATGTAGGTTGAACTGGGGAGGCCCTGAATCGTCACCGGGGTGATGCCTTTTGAAGAACCGTTAATGAAGAGTTCAGCACGCTCCGGATTGGATTCCACACTGATGCTGCCTTTTCCCTTTTGCGGTGCTTCCATTCCGCACCCGGAGAGGCTCAGTAGAGATACAAGGCCGGCAACTCCAACCATCGATTTTATAAAATATTTTAAGCTCATCATGATTACCTATCTGAGATACCGTTCGACATTCAGCATTTTAGAACGAATTGTGTCATAGCGATCATCTGACCGCTCAGGGATCAGCTCTGTAAGTTTCTTCAAATGCCGCTCGGCTGTCTCCCACTCTTTAAGACGAATGGCCTGCTCTGTCTGGAACATTAAATCATCATAACGCTGGTCACGCATTTCTGAAACTTCTTCCAGCCGGGCTTCCGCTTTCTCATAGTACGCAGGTTTATTATCAATCGTTTCGAGAAAGAACACCGTGTCCCGATAGTTTTTAATGGCCAGCGCATAATTCACCGTTCGAATTTCGCGTTCGCGATATTTTGTTTCCGCCCGGTCGAAGGCCAGCTTGGCCATCACCAGCAGCTCCTCCTGCGACTTGAAGAAACTGGTAAGAATTCCGGCTTCGCTTAACGCAAAATCGTCAATCAGATCAATCGTTCTTTTAATCTGCAACGGGGGACGGCGATTCAACACCTTAATGCGCTGAAGCCAATGGCTGCTCTGCACCGTAAGGTCATGGAGATCATATTGATTCTCGGAAATTCCAATACGGTCCGCATCGACCTCAAAGAAACCGGCCTCATCAATCTGGCTCGCCAACTGTAAAATGACCGGCTCGGAAACCACACGTTCTTCTGTAATATGCCGATTGCCTTTCAGATCATCCACAATCACTTTTAAGTGCCGGTTCTGATCCAGATCGAGTTTGTAGCGGTAGATATTTTTTTCGTTCCCGACGACCCGTTCATAGCTAAGCGAGAAACTCTTTTTATGCGGTGCGACATTCGGGGTGACCGGGTCAGAAAGTTTCATGGCTTCCATCGCCACATAGATCAGCACACCCACCACAACCAGACTGATCAGCACCTGGGTGATTCGATGGGTAAAAGAAGATTCTTTTTCATGCGCTTTTTTGTGGGCTTTACCGCCCTTCTTCGCTGCGGAGACGGCCTTGAAGCCCAAATCGATTTCTTCCGCCTCTTCGACAACGTCGTCCTGAACAACAGGGAGCGCAACCGGAACGGGGGCTTTCGGCGGAGGATCCTCCTCCGAATCTATCGACAAATTGATGATGCGGAAAGCTGTCTTCCCGACTTCAACCAGATCGCCCACCTTTAATTGGTATTCATCAATCGCAACCCCGTCTACAACCGTTTTTTCCCCTGCGCCGAAATCGGTGACCCAGAGACTGCCATCGGACTTGAAGAAAAAACGCCCGTGGAAAAGCATGACCGATTCATCTTTCAGTTCGAGATCGTTAGCCGGAGAGCGTCCGAATTTCATTCCATCCTTTGGAATCGACACCTCCGTTCCAACGGCTTCACCTTGCTCTATTATTAAATGCGACATGTTACTACCTTATTTCAGTTATCTAAAAACCGCCTCGAGCCATCATCTGCAGAACCACCGGTCCCAATAGGATCAGAAATACCGATGGAAAAATAAAAAATACGAGCGGGAACAGCATTTTAACCGGTGCTTCATTGCCCAGTTTTTCGGCCCGCTGAAACCGCTTGGTCCTGATCTGATCTGCCTGAATACGTAAGGCTCCACCAATCCCGGTACCGAGTTCATCGGCCTGAACCAATGCATTGGTTAATGACCGCACATCGGCATGGTCAATCCGGACAGCGAAATTCACCAGCGCTTCCCGGCGGGAACGGCCCACCTGGATTTCACGGAACATGCGGATCAGTTCTTCGCCCAGTGGGTCCACATCCCGGGAGCTGATAATGCGATTGATCCCCGTCATGAAATCCAACCCGGATTCAACAGAAAGCGTCAGGAGATCGAGTACAAACGGGAGCGCCCGCTCGATTTGATGGTGTCGCTCCCGCACGGCCTGCTTCAGCCATAAGTCAGGATAGAATCCGAACAATACGATCAATAAGAAATAGAACACCGATTGGCGCTGAGCAATCATCTGGCCCATATCACCTTCCATCCCCTGGAAAACCAAGGCGAGCAGCAGGCTCAGTGAGCCCCCTATTCCCAGCGGCATTAAGAACCGCAGTGCAATAACCTCAGCCGGCTGAATTAAGCCTTCATACCCTCCGGAAACCAAGCGGCGGTTAATCCGGCTCCGACTTTCCTCCAACGCTTCGTGCTGCGTTATGAATTTCGGGACCATCACCGCTAGCGGAAGCACCAACCGAATGAGAAACGGGAGACTTCGCTCCTGCCGGCGCCCATCAGCCAGAGTGATGTAGGTGACGTGTTTCGCCGTGCACATCAGCTGCCACGCAATAACCAACGTGGAAAATAAAAATATTAAACTGGTTGTTAGTATATGTGTATCCATGAGGGCCTATACATCGATGTTGACAATTTTCCGAATAAAGAATCCGCCGCACATCATCATGAGCAGAATAATCAATAGAATAACAATTCCGGAAACAGACCGGAAAAATCCGATCATCATGGCCGGATCATACACGTACAGGAAGCCGCCGAGCACCAGGGGAATAAAACTGACAATGCGTCCCTGAATTTTACCCTGCGCCGTAAGCGACTTAATCTTACCTTCAATCCGGCGGCGCTCACGAATGGTGTGTGCAATCCGATCAAACACCTCTGTTAAATTACCGCCGGTCTGCCGCGAAATTTCAATTGCCTGCGCCATGAGGGTGAGGTCCTCGCTTCCGACCCGCTTATCCATATCGTCCAGCGCCTCTTCAAACCGAACGCCCACGCGCAGCTGCTGCAGAAAAACGGCAAACTCCTGAGCGATGGGACTCTGTCCTTCTTCAACGACCACTTCGAAAGCCTGCTGGATGCTGAAGCCGGCCTTCAGTGCATTACTCATATTGGTGAGTCCATCCACCAGCTGGTTATTAAAGCGTTCCAGCCTTCGGATTTTCAGCACCTTCAGAATGACCCGCTGGGTAAACAAGGTTCCCACAGCGCCCACGCCGCCGGTGATGAAGCCGCGGACAAAACCGGCAACACTCTCGAGATCACCTGCGATGAAGAACAACAGAAAAAAGACAATGGTCGCAACCGTTCTCGAAATCGCCAGCATCTGCGCCGGCGAAATAAACAGAAAGAGCTCCTCAAACTGCCGGGCGGTATCCGAAGTATACTCTGAAGCATAACTCTCTTCCGCATCGCCGAGCATACGGAGCACGACCCACCCCATCAAAAAGGCGCAAAGTGCAAACAAAGAAGGAACGATCCACATCGGCATGATTTACCTCCCTCGCCGACGTTGGTCTATCCCGCGATTGTCAAAAATAGTGCGGTCCAGTTTTACCCCGCGGGCATTGAGGTCTTCGATAAACGTCGGCACCACCCCGGTCGGCTGGAGCTGTCCCAGCACCTTGCCGTCATCCGTCACTCCGGTCTGCACAAATTCAAACAGGTCCTGAAGCGTTATACGGTCGCCCTCCAGTCCCGACACCTCGGTGACCCGGCTGACCTTTCGGGACCCATCTGAAAAACGGGAAATCTGACAGATCAGATGAACCGCCGATCCGACCTGTTCCCGAATGGCGCGCACCGGCAGATCCATTCCGGCCATTAATACCATCGTTTCCAGTCGGGCCAGTGCATCCCTAGGGGTATTGGCATGGATGGTCGTAAGCGATCCCTCGTGCCCGGTATTCATAGCCTGCAGCATATCCAGCGCTTCTGATCCGCGGCACTCCCCGACCACAATACGGTCCGGCCGCATACGCAGGGCGTTCTTCACCAAATCACGTATTGTTACCGCGCCGCGCCCCTCAATATTGGCGGGACGAGCTTCCAGACGCACAATATGATCCTGCGACAATCGCAGTTCGGCCGCATCCTCAATGGTCAGGATCCGTTCATCATCCGGCAGGTAACTGGACAATACATTGAGCAGCGTGGTTTTACCGGAACCGGTACCGCCGGAAACAATAATATTTTTTCGGAGCAGCACACAGGCCTGTAGGAAATCGGCGATGTTCTGCGTAAGCGTTCCAAAATTAATCAGGTCCTGAACCAGGAAAGGTTCCTTGGAAAATTTACGGATCGTAATGCACGGGCCGATTAGAGAAAGGGGATGAATCACCGCGTTCACACGCGAACCATCCGCCAGGCGCGCATCAACATAGGGCTGGCTTTCGTCAATGCGACGGCCGATCGGCGAAACGATTCGGTCAATGACGGCCATAACCGATGCATCGTTAATAAACGTGCAGTCCGTCATGATCAACCGTCCGGCGCGTTCCACATAAACCTGCGACGGACCATTTACCATGATTTCTGTTATGGAATCATCCTCCAGCAAATCTTCCAGCGGACCGAGGCCGACCGCCTCGTCAAAAACTTCTTTCGATAAACGCTTCGGATCGATCCCCGCCGGCAACCGGGAGCGGATTTCATGAATAATTTCCGCGAGCGTTTTCCGAAGTTTATCCTGCAGTTCATCGTCCTGCAGCTTATTCATGCTCAGGCGCTTCAAATCCAGCCGTTCAACCAGCTCTTCATGCACTTGCTGTTTAACCATCTGAATTGCGCCCACATTGCGGTTCAAAGTTTTGGGCTTGAAGACTTCAGCGGCAGTCGGCGGCTGCACCGCAACAGGAGCTGGAGCAGGCGCAGGAGTCGGCTCTGCCACTTCCCCCTCGCCTTCTTTACGGAAAACGATGGAGTAGTTCCCGATCTGGATGGGAACATCCTGGAAAACCCTGCACCGGGTATTGATGCGTTCCCCGTTCACAAAAACCCCGCCCCCCATGAGATCTTCTATATACGATTCATCTTCCATCAGAGTCAGAACCGCATGCGCCTCATCAACGCTGCCGTCGTCCAGCACAATACGGTTCGAGGCATCCGACCCGATCATAAAAGCACCGAACGGTGCATCAAGCTTCTGTTCGTCGCGCTGAGGATGGGAAATTCTGAGTTCCAGCATAAGTATTCCTAGTTGTTGAACTTCCGTGTCGCGTTAATCGTTGGAATCAGGCCTTCCAGCGTATCGAAGTCAATTCGTACCCCCGGCGTTGAGGTGTCCGGATTATCCGGATGCCGCAGGGTTAAATACAGCTGCCCTGAGTGCTGGGCAAAAACGATGATTTCGGCAACTTCCGGCTCCACTTCGAAGGTCACAGAGCTGCTTCCGCTCGAGCGCATTCCGGACATATCGTCCGTGGTTTTGGTACCCACGGCGAGAATTTTAACCTTAGGGAACAAGGTGGTGGTTACTTGCTCGGTCAACTGCGGATTCATTTTTGAAGGCATCGTGAAAGTGCCGAGCAAATCGACATAATCCCCCGGTTTAATCATTCCGCTGACCGCGGCCGCTCCGGAGATCGGAACCGACAATGCGCGGTAGTTATCGCGCCCCATAGAGTCGTATTTAATTTTGCCGGAAAGCCCGGTCGCCTCATTTCTCGGCATATCCACATGAGACCACCAAACCGGTTCCTTGCGCTTCAGGGAATGACGCAGCTTTTTACCCGCCAACCGGTTCAGGTCGGAAGGAAGCAGCACATTATCGCCAACCGCACTTTTATAAACAGAAACGACGCCGATATCTGCATTTTCGCCGGATATCTGCAATTCCGTACCCGCCGGCAAATCCCGCGCGGCAGCAAGCACCTGAATCTTGACGGCCCCTTTATACAGCTTATCACGCTCACTGCGCAGATAGCGGGTGTTCATGATAAAAGCCAAAGCGCCCAGCAAAATCGCCAAAAGCAGCAACGTTTTATTCTTCATGCAATAACCTTCCTTGAGCCATGTCTAACAGCTATATCGTTCCGTTTTTAACCAAAAGGGTGATGATACTGGAAATACCGGTACCCTGTCTAACCTGTATGTAACACACCTTATCTTTTCTCTTATAAATTTTCAGCGCCCCGCCTTTTTCCGGCAAATCCGAATCCGGGAGCATCCGGTTCCACCCCTGGGATGTCAGCCACTGGTCATAATACTGATAAACCACGATGGGCTGATCGCTGGTCTTCAAGGTGGCATAGGCCGTTCGCGTCCGGAGATTGTCCACCGTCGACTGGACCGTGCTTTTCGGATATTGCTTTACCGGAACCTTTACATTTTTTTTTGCTCCGGGCTCCGGGTAGGTCAGAAAAATATAGTGCCGCGGTTCCGATTTCGGGGAGGAAACCAGAATTCTCACTTCAAAATCGCCTTTTTTTGCAATCCCGGAAAAGCCGTCATCCGTATCCGAAAAACTGAAGGCGGCCCCCAGATATTGAAGACGGGAAGCCAGCTGATCGAAAACCGGTTCCGTATACCGCGCGCAATACAGGTGCAGCACCTGCCTTCTGCCGTTCACAATCATTTCAGTGTCATAGGCCTTTTCCCACTGCAGGCCGTCCACAGCCACCCAGTTATTCCAGGCTTCTCCCGTGACCCGAAAGACCGAAGCCTCCGTCCTGCAAAGGGAACAGAGCAACAGCAGCATCCAGAGAGTTTGACGAAAT
The DNA here is from genome assembly GCA_029432775.1 of Pontiellaceae bacterium B12227. Classification (GTDB taxonomy): domain Bacteria; phylum Verrucomicrobiota; class Kiritimatiellia; order Kiritimatiellales; family Pontiellaceae; genus Pontiella. The sequence goes on from JAROAZ010000032.1 coordinate 43,130, forward strand.
AACCGCATTCTTAATCCATTACATTGTTTGCCCACGGCATATAGATCTCATGCGTGAACTGAAGCTCTTCGACATCATAAACCAGCTTGCGAACGCCCGGCAGCAGTTCAACAGGATCCGACTCAACCGACACTTTTGTTACATCAAATGCATCCACAAGATTGCCGGAGTCGATGACATCGGAAATCCGGTTGCCGTCATATGAGCCGGAAATGGCCAGATATCCCTCGAGCTCATCAATAGCCACTCCCTCCATGAGCGAGGCAAGAAACCCGCCGGCACTTCCCGTCTTTGCTTCATCATCCTCCGAATAGCGATAATCGTCGTCACCGTTCTCCCAGTCCGATAAAAATTTTCCGTCTCCGGCATAGGAAGAGGAATCAATCAGTTCTTCCCCCATCAGGGTTCGAGCGGCCACCGCCACACGCAGATGCTCCTGACTCAGCAGATTAATCTGGAGCAGCATCGTGATCACCACCACCACGCCCACCAGACCGCAGATGAGTTCAAGCATGGCCTGACCTGTTTTATTCCTGTTCATATTAATGACCAAAAGGTGCGCCTCCGCTACCGCCGCCACCACCGCCGCCGCCATAATCCTGACAGGTATCACTATTCCCCGGATCAGAAATCCAGCTTTGACCCGTAGACCGAACGGTCGCGTTGTCGAACCAGATCAGGTTTCTGCAGGCGGTACACTGCTCAGAACCATAGGCATAGCCCTCCAGCACACTCATTTCCCGATCCTCGAGAAATCTGGGGATATGTTTAAAATCATGATTCGGGTTCACGCTCGCATCGTGTACCGGGCGCTGCACAGGAATCAGCCGGGCTTCAGAAAAACAGGGCAGCACAATACCGAAATAGGAAGGGATTTTCCCGCCATCAACATCCAGGAATCCGAACGCTTTAGCCGCAGAGACCCACCGCATGGATCGGCCCACCCGTTCCGGACGCGTTACCTGGTTTTTTTCATACTTATCCGGCATCCACTCGGTAACCTCCCCGTCTTTACGGGTCGTGATATTGTCGGCTCCGCCGAAAGTTTCGTCCATCTGAATATTAATTTCATAGATGGCCTCCGGGCCCATATAATCAAAATGTTCAACAATAGGGTCACGGAACGGGAGATTGTTTTCGTCAGCGAAATCCTGCCAGGAATTATTCCATGTAGAACCGTATATGGCCCAATACATCGGAATATCCGACAAAGCATCGAGGTCTACAACGTAGTCTCTATCATATGTGTCATTATAATCATCAATGAAGTCCTCCAGCTCTCCGGTATCAGGAGCTGAATTGGTCAGGCTGCCCAGGAGGCCGTTTAGCGAGGCCCCCACATAGTGCACATCAACCCCCAGAATGGAATACCCGCCGTCGTCCGGCAAATCCGGCCAGTCACCCGGGCTCGAATAAGAATCCAGCCAGTAGCCGTACTCCGAATTCAGCACAAAATCGCACCACCAGTTGGCCGTATATCCGGCTTCAATGGCCGTATAAAACCCGGGGTCGTAAAGAATATGCGAACTACGCGTTAAAATGGTTCGGCCCGCAATACCGTTGTCCCCAATGGCATTAATGGTGGACCCATAATCCACATACAAGTCAGCAGCATCGCTCGGCGCGTTATAGGTTTCATAATATAACGAACTGTAAAAATCGGAATAACTGCTGTTCTGGTGAATCTTGTTATTCAGCATCACCTGCTGAGCAGCGGCAAAGCCCACCAAAGGGCCCTGAAGGGTTAATTTGCGGCGCAGCAGGTTCAGCTCACTTAATTCAGTAAATAAATCGACGATTTCAATCTCTTCTTCAGACTCCTCCGCCTCAGCCAGAGCTTCAGCGGCTAATACAGCCTGAACCAGATTCAGCTCCCCGACCATATTCAGGGTAATGCCCTGCCACCGCGCGGAAACCAGTGCCGCACCATCGCCGGCATCCCGCATGCGCATCTTGGTCACAATGCCCCGATGGAGGTTGAAATTCCAGATCACGGCAACTGTACCAATCAACAGAACCAACACCAAAAACAGGATGGCCTGGCCTGACTTTCTATGGTTTCCAGATTTCATACACTAGTTTTCTAAATACAGAGCGGAGTGATTTTCCATCTGCATTTCACGGTCAGGGTCCAAATGCTCCGAAGAGAGCTCGGTCGTGTCCCGGTTATAAAATGCACCGACAAACGGCATCGTCATGGGATAATGCTGAACTAACGCCACATCCAATACTTCGTCATTCAGATCAGGAACCACGTCGCCGTCCTGCTCCACTGAATTCCAGTAATCTTCATGAATATAGCTCATAACGCCGGAGCGCCCGGTATTGTCCGCATAGGCCAGATAGCTCCTGATCCGGAACTCTTCTTCTCCCGACTCGATCCGTTTCGGGCCCATGTTGGGGAGCAACGCAATGCGAGCTGTCTTCGTGACCATCGCCTCGTCGTACCCCACCGTGGCACAACGCATCGCCGCGGATGCCGAATAGACCAGCACCTCGTTCGCTGCCGTAAGGATCGAAACCTGCAGAATGCTGAACAGAATCAGGCAGAGCAGAATCATCACAATACAGGACTCGATAATCGTTGCTCCGGCTTTATGTTGACGGCCGAAGGGCATGGCCGCTAGTTGTTGCCTTCTTCATCCAAATCTTTAAGGAAATCACCGGATTTGTTATCCTGAACGTCCTCAACCGCTAGATCTGCATTTTCACCACTATCCAGTGTATTGATGGCACCGGACATTTTGGTCCGAATGGTGTCACCAAACAGCCCGAAGACCACCAATGCCGCAACCGCAACGACCGCCACAATAATAATGTACTCCACCATGGCCTGACCCTGTTTTCTCTTCAATTTCGTTTTCATTCCGACTCCTTTGCTTAATGCGCTGGTTAATTAAGGATATTCTGATCCAATCAGATCCAATGCCCGGTCGCCATATTCCTGGAAAGCTTCATACAGGAGAAATGCCATCAGAATTACTCCCATGAAAACAAATACAGCGGCAATATACTCAAGCATCACCTGCCCGCTCTTCCGCCTGCTCTTCTGATTCATCTTCATCGTGCTCACCTGGACATAACGGTTTCCAAAGGCTGTAAATTGTACGGATTTACTACTTATTTGAAACGTTAAACATAGGTTAATAGCCCGTCATTACATCCACCAGTTTCTTTCGATTACAGTGTTGTCATAAAAAAAGGACGCCTCTCAGCGCCCTTTTGTTCAGTCTTTCAGCCGGAATTTCAATGCTACGTATTTTTCGCCTTCCATTCCGCCAGTTGCATCACATCCTTGTCCCCGCGGCCGGAAACATTAAGAATGACGAGATCATCTTTGGTGAACTGATCAGCATTTTTGAGCATCCAGGCAATCGCATGCGAGCTTTCCAGCGCCGGCAGGATGCCTTCCCATTGCGACAATTTGTCGAATCCGTTCACCGCTTCTACATCGGTGACGTAGGAATATTCGGCGCGGCCCAGGTCGCGCAGCAGACTGTGCTCGGGTCCGACGGCGGCATAGTCCAGGCCGGCACTGATGGAGTGCGTCAGCGCAATCTGGCCGTCATCATCCTGCAGCACATAGGTTTTGGTGCCCTGTAGAATACCGATCTTATCCTCGGCAAAGCGCGCGGCATGCATACCGCCCTCCACGCCGAATCCACCGGCTTCAACACCGATCATGCGTACGCCGTCGTCCTTGATGAACGGGTGGAACAGGCCGATTGCATTGCTCCCGCCTCCGACACAGGCAATAATGGCCGTCGGCAGACGCCCTTCCGCTTTCAGAATCTGTTTGCGGGCCTCCACACCAATCACACTCTGGAAATCACGCACCATCATCGGATACGGATGCGATCCCAGCGCCGAGCCGAGAATATAGTGCGTGGAACGAATATTCGTGACCCAGTCGCGCATCGCTTCGTTCACGGCCTCTTTCAATGTTTTCTGGCCAACAGTCACCGGAACCACTTTTGCCCCGAGACTCTCCATCCGGAAAACGTTCAGCGCCTGGCGTTCCATATCCACTGCGCCCATATAAACCACACATTCGAGACCGAACATTGCGCAGACCGTGGCCGTGGCCACACCGTGCTGCCCCGCACCGGTTTCAGCAATAATGCGCTTTTTGCCCATCCGCTTCGCCAACAGAATCTGCCCCATGGAGTTATTGATCTTGTGGGCGCCCGTGTGGCAGAGATCCTCTCGTTTCAGGTAAATTTTGGCCGTTCCAAGCTGCTTCGTCATACGTTCCGCAAAATAGAGCGGCGTCGGGCGGCCCACATATTCGCGCAGATAATACTGAAGCTCTTTCTTGAATTCCGGATCCTTGCGCACTTCCTTATAAACACGCGTCAGTTCATTCAACGGCTCCATCAGCGTTTCCGGCACAAACATACCGCCGTAATCGCCGAAATGGCCCTGTCTATCAGGTTGAGTTGGTTTCATTCAAAATTCCTCTGTAAAAATCGAGTTCGGATAATGTGACCCGAACCTTACAGTTTCAAGCGTTAATCCTCTCAACCCCAGACCGCCTCCTTTTAAGATTCCCTACTGCGCTCTGCTTGTTTTGCCGCCAACACTGGACTAGACTAGCCCATATTTTCAAATAAACAAAACCTCCGGCTCAAAGGAACAAGCGATGCGAAAACAGATTTTAACAGGATTAACCGGATGGATGCTCGCACTCAGCGCAATGGCATCTCAAGAACTTGCATTGGCATTGAAAGACACACCTGCACCCGATCAGGAATATGTCCGCACACCCGCTAAATATATTTTCCAGAAGCTGAGCAATACAGCCCACCGAAGCGGCAATCCCGCCCTTTCCTCCTTTAAAATCGATATCGAGCTTGCCGGTTGCGACAATGTGAAAGTGAGCATCAACCTTGCCGACCTCACCCTGCTGGAAGCACTTCAGGAAGTCGCAAAATCCACCGGAGCCGGAATTGAATTCGGAGAACGGCACATCACACTCAAAGACCCTTCTCTCACCACGGAACTGGTCCTTGAAGAGCCGGCCGAAGAGCCGGTCCTTGCCGACACCACCACCGAAGAGCCCGACAGAAAGCGCTCCAGAAAAGATGAACCCGAGGTTGCCTTTTCCGATGTCAGCCATGCCATCATCTTTGTCGAAAACGGAGACGGCAGGGGCTCGGCCTTCATCGCGGAAATGGATGGAAAAACTTACGTATTCAGCAACCAGCATAACTTTCTCGGCGCAAAAAGAATCATTATGCGCACCATGCGGGGGACCATTCTTAAACCCAATCTGTTTGAATACAGCCGCACACACGATCTCGTTCGCCTGCTCCTGGACGAAAAAGATATTGAGGGTTTAAGCGTTCTGAAACTCAGCTCCGAAATACCGAACATCGATGAAAAAATCGTGATCTTCGGCAATAGTGCCGGTGGCGGCGTGGCAACAGAACTTGAAGGCGAAATCATCGGCGTGGGACCGGCTGACATTGAAATCACAGCAAAAATGGTTCCCGGCAACAGCGGGAGCCCGATCCTGAACAATAAATCCGAGGTCGTCGGAGTCGCCACCTATGCAACACTCGGCCAGAAGTTTGACAGAGGCAGCTCCTACGACAAAATGTTCAAAGGAACGCGCTTCGCCAAAGTCCGGCGCTATGGGGTTCGCATCCCTGAAACCGGATGGGTCAGCGATAACCTGAACTTTTTCCTTCGCCAAACATACCGACAGGAGGACATGAAAACCTTCATGCTTGCAATATATGCCCTGCATCAATACTGGATTGGAAAAACGGATAGCTCGCTGGTTAACCGCATGTTCGACAGCTATGGAAGCATCGGCAGCTCGACCACTCCCCCCTTTAAATTCAAAATGAAAGAAAACGAAGAAATTCTTAAACAGGTGGTTCGCAGCTTTGTGCTCAACCACAGAGAGATGGAGCGCAGAGCCACCCAGCTCTCAACCGGAAGACGGGAAGATGAAATCGGGCGTATGAAAAAGATCCTCACCACAGGCTTGGAGGATATGCGGGAAACCATCGACGACACCTATTGGAAAACCAACCTGTTGAAAAAAGATGCCCGCGAATTGAAGGAAATCTCGGAAGAAATCATCAACCAGATCAAAGAGACCAAAGATCCATACAGTAAAAAGAAGCGCTAACCCCGTTTGCGGCAGAACTCCGGTTGCTGAACCAAAACGACTGCTTTGTTTACGGTTAAACCGGTGCATTCCGGAATAAAACCTCCAGAAAACAGCGCTTGTCCGATAATTTCTTCCGGCGAGGCTCCGGCTTCGCGTAGCTGAGTAATACTCTCGGAACGTTGGCGCTTGCTGAGCTTTTTTCCGGCCCCATCTGTAATTAAGGGATGGTGGAAATACTGAGGAACCGGTGCTTCCAGGGTTTGGAAAAGCTGAATCTGCCGGGCCGTGCTGAAGAGGATATCCTCGCCGCGAATCACGAGATCCACACCATGGCGGATATCATCGCAAACGCAGGCAAACTGATAGGTCCACTGCCCCTGCCGGTCGCGCAGGGAAAAGTCGCCGCACTGATTCCGCGGAATCTGGCGCTGCTCGCCGAGTTCCAGATCCAGGAAAGCGGTTTCGCCTTCCAGGGTGCGGAAACGGACGGTATTCCCCACCAACGGCAGGCCCTTATCCCGGCAGGTTCCGGAATAACACAGCTCTCCCGCTCCAACCGGCTGATCTGCGGCGATCTGTTTGCGGCTGCATTCGCAACCATAGACCAATCCGCGTTGTTCCAATGTCTGGAGAACTGATTCGTAATACGCCGAGCAGTCGCTCTGCCGGAAATCCGAAGGTTTTTCATCCGCGCCGGAAATTCCAAGGTCCGGAATAAAACCGAGCCACTCCAGCGTTTGGAAAATCGCCGTTTCGTATTCAGGCCGTGCGCGGGACAGGTCGTGGTCTTCGATGCGGCAGAGCACGCCTGCGCCTTTCTTCTGCGCAATGCCCCAGACATAGAGCATGTGCAGCACATGCCCCAAATGGAGATAGCCGGTCAGACTGGGCGCAAAGCGGGTCAGCATCTACGCGCCCCGGGCCGCTTCGATGAAGGCTTTGACCTTTCCTATATCCTTCACGCCGGGTTCAATTTCGACCCCGGAGCTGACGTCTACGCCCCACGGCTTCACTTCGGCGATGGCCTCGGCCACGTTTCCGGGCGTCAGGCCGCCGGCGAGCAGAATCGGCTTCTCGACCACTTTCACCAACGTCTTAGCCATTTCCCAATCGCAGGTTTCACCGGTTCCACCGACCGTTTTAGGATCGTACGAATCGAGCAGAAAGCGGTCGTATTCGAACCAGGATTCGGAATGATAAAGCTCGCCTGGACCCAATGCCCGCCAGACTTCCAATCCCTGGAAAAGGTCTCGGTCCAGCTTCCAGTGGTCGGGGGCCTTGTGGACCTGAAGCACGTCAAACCGGCCGTATTGCGCGGCGTGCGCCAGCTCGGATTCGGTGGGGCAGACAAAAACCCCCACCCGCTTAATGCCTTCAGGCGTTTCCCAGCTGCCCACCATTTCCGGATCAACATGGCGCTTGGATTTCGGCCACTGAATGAAGCCGATCGCATCGGGTTTTAAAGCAGAAATCTGCCCGAGGTCTCCCTCTGAGCAGATTCCGCAGATCTTGATGAATGGAGCCATAGGCTTATTCAGCAGGGGCCTCTTCGGCAACCGGAGTCAGATCGATTTCAGCGGTGTCTTCCGCGATTTCCGCAGCCGCTTCGAGAGCCATTGCTTTGCTTTCTTCGCAGTCATTGAAGAACAGCGGGCTCTGACCTTCGGCCCAGACAATTTCCAGATCGTCGATGCCGATGAATTCGAAAGCGTGGCGAATCTGACGGCTCAGCGCATCGCGATCGTCGTCTTCTTTGTAAACGCCGCCGGAAGAAACCAGCAGAACAATACTTTTGATTTTATGCAGCGGCTTCACACCGTCTTCTTTGCTCATGGTGAATGTCAGTCCCGGGCAGAGAATCTGGTCGATCCACGCTTTCATAATGGCCGGAACGCCGTAGTTCCACATCGGCATGGTCAGTACGAGCACATCGGCGTCGTTGAACATTTCCGCCTGTTTGGAGGCATAGTTCATGGACATCTCTTCAACTTTAGAGAGTTCATAACCTTCCTGGAAAACCGGATTCCAGGCGGCGCGGTACAGCTCGAAGGAATAGAACGGCGGTTTTTCGTCGTACAGATCAACATTCACCAGTTCAATTTCCGGCTTCAGCTCGATCAGCTTTCCGAAAAAGGCTGCGGCAAGCTGCTTGGAAACAGACTCTTCGGTCGGTTTCGGGTTCGCGCAAACGTGCATTACATTCATTTCAAAACTCCTTATCTATCCTCTTTGAGTGAGGTTTTTCACAAATTGAACGGGGGTTATAGCTTAATTCCCAATCCGCTTACAACCAATTCCGATTAAATGGCCGTAATTTCGTCGTAGAAGCCGACATAGTCGTCTTTGCGGTCGCTGTCGCGCAGGGCAATGGCGGTGCGCGGGTGCTCATTCTGGTGTCCGGTCAGCATGTACGGAATGCTGTATCCCCAGTCCACTTCCCGGCTCAGCGGGAGCATGGTGTTCTGCACAAAGTCCAGAATCGGGCGGAGATTAAACTTCGGGTTTTTCAGGAAACCAACCATCAGTTCGGTCGGGCAGTTTCCGGCGCCGCGTCCCATGCCCATCATGGTGGTATCGAGCATCTTCACCCCGTTGATGGCAGCATACATCGTATTGGCATACGCCAACTGCTGGTTGTTATGGGCGTGGATTCCAAGCGTTTTACCGGTTTGCTTATAACGCTCAATCAGATCGCCAATCTGCTCGTAATAGAGCGAGCCGAAGCTATCGACCACATAGAGAAAATCAATTTCATCCACTTTGGAAACCGCATCCAGGCCGTTATCCAGCTCGAAGTCCGGCACCGTGGAAACGGCCATGAGGTTCAGCGCCACTTCATAGCCCTTGTTTTTGGCATCTTTCACAATTTCCAGCGCGGCCGGAATCTGGTGGATGTAGGTCGCAACACGGACCAGATCAATCACACTTTCACTCTTCGGCAGAATGTCGGCCGGGTTGGTGCGGCCGGTATCGGCCATCATGCAAAGTTTCAGGTTGGAATCGTTATCGCCCACCTCGCGGCGCAGATCCTCTTCGTCCGTATATTTCCAGGGCCCGCAGCCGCTTCCGGCAAACAGCTTTTTGTCGGCTTTATAGCCTACTTCCATATAGTCGATGCCGCCCGCAACGCAGGTATCATACACATCTTTAAAGAAACCCTCTGCGAACTGGTGGTTATTACAAAGTCCGCCATCGCGAACGGTGCAATCAACAATCTTCAGGTTCGGATCAAAGGTGACCCATCCGGCGCTCTGGTCAACTGGCTCACTGCTGCTATCTTTTTTCTGGGTCATTTTTTTCTCCTTTAAACCTGTTCCTTTTTTCACGGCATCTACTTTTTCACCCATCCGCCTCAACGCTTCTTCCCGGTCGCCCGTTTGAAGCGATTCAGAGTACTGAACACCACGAATCCTCTGCCGCCAGTAGTACATACCGCCTCTCAGCTTCAGATTCTTTATTCCTGTTCCCTCAAATGTCGACATGCGCATCACTCCGGGTGATCATACTTTTTCATATGTGATGCGTATTGATGCGAATTTTGTCACCCAAAGTCAACCTTGCACAGCAGTTTATCGAAATGCCTCGGGGATTCAGAAACCGGGCCGCGCCACGGTCAGGATTGCAGGAAAACTGAAAAAAGGCGTATGAGCGGAGGAGGAAAGCCGCAGATTCGGCAACCACGGCTGGAAAACCGGCCCCACGCCGACCCGGCAGAGCTCAGGCTCTACCAGCACTTCAACTGGCAACAGCTCTAACCCTAAATTCGGGAATAGAACCACGGATACACGCGGATGGACACTGATGTTCAACAAGTTATGAAACTGGTTCCGCTCACCTTCAGAAGTAGGCTCCAATTTTCCGCATCCTGCTCTGCTATCCGTGTTTATCGGCAATTGATCGCTATTCGCTCGCAATGGCTATCCGTGCTTCATTTCTGCTTCTAGGCTAGCCTTCGCAGAGAATGGTCGCCACGTTTTCCGCCGCCTTTTTGGCCCCCAGCAGTTGACGCAGCTCTTCATAGCCGGCGAGCATTTCGTCCTTTTCAGGGGAATCCGACATCAGCTTCGCGGTTTCTGCGGCCATGGCTTCGGGCGAAGCGGCGTCCTGAATCAGCTCCGGGCAGACCGTCTTTTCGGCAATAATGTTCACCAGCCCGATATGTTTGATCTTCACCACCGTCCGCGCGAACCAATAGGTGAAGGCGCTCGTTTTATAGACCAGAATATGGGGCGTACCGATCAGCGCCGTTTCCAGCGTGGCTGTGCCCGACGTCACAATTGCCGCCTGCGCCTGACGCATTACTTCCCGGGCTTCACCGCACACCACATCCAGCCGTGCCGGCTTTTCCGAACATTGGAAAACCTGCTCTTCCACCAGTTCTTTAATGCGCTCATTAGGAGAAGCAATCATGAAGGAAACATCGAAAAATCTCGCTTCCAGCAGTTTCGCGGCCGAAAGAATCGAAGGCAGAATCCGTTCAATCTCCTGTTTGCGGCTTCCCGGCAGCAGGGCAACCAACCGATCGCTCTGCCAGGGCAGCGACTTAAAATCTGTGGAAAGAAAATCGTCGATCTGCTCCACGAGCGGATTGCCGACAAAGTCCGTCTGCAGGCCGGTGCCTTTAAACAAGTCCACTTCGAACGGGAAGATCACCATCAGCCGATCAATTACTCTGGCCATTTTAGGAATGCGTTTTTTATTCCACGCCCAGACTTTGGGGGAAATATAATAATAGACCTTCACGCCGCGCTTTTTCAGCTCGGCCGCCAGCCGGAGATTAAAGCCGGGATAATCCACCAGCAGTGCGGCATCGGGCTTGCGCACTTCCACTTCCTCAACAATCTGTTTCAGCACGGCTTTGAAAAACCGGTATTGTTTGAGCACCTCCACAATGCCCATCACGCCCATGCGATCCGTATGCTGGAGCAGCTCAACGCCCTCAGCGGCCAGGTGGTCCCCGCCGATGCCCCAGAAAACCGTTTCCGGCGACTTTTGTTTAAACGCGCGCACGGCCTTCGAGGCATGCAGATCCCCCGAAATTTCCCCCGCCACCACTAGAATCGATTTTTTCATGGAAATAACTCTAACCACTAATCTTCACTAATCCGCACTAATTTCCGAATGAACAGGATTAGTTTCCATTAGTGTTAATTAGTGGTTCCTTCTCCCGTCTGTACCGCCACGAAGGCGACATCAAATTTATCGGCCAACCGGATGAGCTTTTCCTGCTCAAGCAGGATGGTCTTTCCGGCTTCGACGGCGAGGCACGAAACCTTTGCGCGTTTCATCACTTGAAAGGTTTTGCTTCCAACCACTGGAATATCGAACCGCATATCGTGCCCAACCTTCGGAACTTTAATGATCACACAGCCGGCCTTCCCGACACGTCCGGCGCGCCTGATTGCCTGATTGGTTCCTTCCAGCGCTTCAACGGCAATAATGATCCCGTCCTTGATGGCCACGGTCTGGCCGATCTCAAATGCGCTGGTTCCTTTCACCAGTTTCAGCCCCAGCTCAATATCGGCCTGTTCGCGCTCCGTCGGCGCCCGTTTTCCAAGCAGACCGACCTTCGGCGTATAGCATTCCATAAAGGAGTTCCCCGCCAGCACCTTAATACCCCGGGATTCGATGGCCTCGACCACCGCCCCGAAAATCGTGTGCGCGTTCCGCACCTCCAGCGCCTTGTACATTTCCAGCGCCAGCTTATCCATCCGCACATTGAACAGGTTGCCCGGCGCAATCTGCCCCACCATGACACAGTGCTGAATACCCAGCTCTTCAATCTTCCCGAGGAAGCTCAGCATATGGCCCAGACGGACCCAGTGCATCTCATCGACAAACGGAATAATTTCGCGGCGCGTTTCCCCTTTAAAGCCGACCACCGCAATGCGCTTCACGCCGGCGGCGCGCGCGGCCTTGGCCATCATCAGCGGATAGGCATGGCGCCCGGCAATGATTAACAGAGATTCTGGAACGTCGTTCATATGTGAGGCATAGTGCCGAAATTTCCAACCCTTGGAAATCCCTTTTTCCAGCCCTTGGAACCTATGGGGTAATCGCGGTATCGACCGTATTGGTCGGGTTGTCGTGTCCCAGAATCAAATCTTCCAGACCATGGAGTTCTTTGGAGCGCACCATATAGAGGGCCGTTCGGCCGGCTCTATCCTTGATGTCGGTATCCGCTCCGGCGCGGATGAGAAAACGGGCCGTGCTGTAGTCTTTCTCGGCAATGGCCTTGTGCAACTGTGTGCTTTTGTCCAGATCCTGTCGATTGATATCCGCTCCCCCCTCCAGCAACAACTCACAGGTGGTGTACTTGCGGGCCCCCAGTGCCAGATCAAACGGACTTTTATCGGCCTCGTCGACCAGCCCGGTCATGTTCGGTATCTCAAGGAAAATGGCAACGAGCCGGTCCTGCCCGGCTTGTGCTGCAATGTGAAGTGGCGTCATATGCGCAAAATTAAAGATGCGGGAATCCGCTCCCTGCTCCAGCAGCAGATTGATCATTTCCGGATTCCGCCGGCGAACGGCCAGATGAAGCGCCGTATCACCGCGCTGATCGAATGCATCCGGATTGCTCCCCAAACGGATCAGAGCTCCAACCATCGGCAGATTTCCTGCTTCGGCCGCCTGCATCATGGGCGTTCGATATATTTTATCCCGCCCATCAATTTTTGCTCCGGCCTGCAGCAGCAGTTCAACAGCAGGCAGTGCATCTGCCGCCACGGCATAATGCAGGGGAGCAATGCCATCAGGCCCGGCCTCATCGGGATTAAAGCCGCCCTCCAGCAAGACCTCGAGCATGGGAATATTCTGCAACGATGCAACGATCGGGCTGACGCCCTGAACTTCAAGCTCGGCGACGGAGGCCCCATGATCGATCATTAGCTGAACGGCTTCGGGCCGATTTTCCCGATAGGCCAGCTGTAACAGAGTGGAACCGCTTTTCGGATCCAATCGGTCCAGTAGAACCGGATAGGCTTCAATCCGCTCTGCCAGAAGGGCGATCTCTCCGGAACGCAGCAGTTCAAATTCATCCTGCGCCTCGCCCCGGTGGCGGATAATGAAAAACCCCGCCACCACAATGACAGCCAGCACAAGAAAAACCTTAATCAACCACCAGGGGATGCTGTCGAAACGGTCGGTAAAACTGTGAGCGGGATCCACGACCCGCTTGGCAGATAGATAAAAAAGGAAGAGTCCGACCGAGCCAATCATCAGCGCACCGGTAATCGTTGCAGAGAGCAGAAACTTGCTGTTATCGGTTTCAAATTCGAGTTGATTCCAGAAATGCCACGTGGCCAGCAATCCCAGCCCGACTCCGATCAGAGAGAGGATCAAAGAAAATTTGAGACGTTCCTTAACAATAAATAGATCAGCCATAATTCAGTTTCCGCGTGCGTTTCCTGCAGGATGTACAGGAATCCGCGCTTCCTTTCAACTGTGCAAAATAACCGTTGGCTTTCCCGACACCGGATACGACCACCGGATTGCCCGTAATTCCCGCTTGCGTTTTTTCTACTGATTCCCATTATGTGCGCTTCATTTTTAAGCACCTCAATTGAAAGGAATTAACATTATGGCCATTAAAAAAGTTGCCCTGCTCACCGCCGGCGGACTGGCGCCCTGTCTTTCCACCGCAGTCGGTCGTCTCATCGAACGCTACACCGAAGTTTCCCCGGAAACCGAAATCATCGCTTATATTGGCGGCTATAAAGGCCTCCTGCTTGGTGATTCCATCGAAGTGGATGCTGAAATCCGCGAAAACGCTTCTGTGCTCTACAAACACGGAGGATCCCCGATCGGCAACAGCCGTGTGAAACTCACCAACGTGAAAGACTGCGAAAAGCGTGGCCTCGTTCAGCCGGGTCAGAACCCGCTGGAAGTCGCTGCCGAGCAGCTGATCAAGGACGGCGTTGAAGTCCTCCACACCATCGGTGGCGACGACACTAACACCACCGCCGCCGATCTCGCGGCCTACCTCGCCGAAAACGATTACAAACTGATCGTGGTCGGTCTGCCGAAAACCATCGATAACGATGTATTTCCGATCCAGCAGAGCCTCGGCGCCTGGACCGCGGCCGACGAAGGTGCAAAATATTTTTCTAACGTCGTGGCTGAGCACAACGCTAACCCGCGCATGCTCATCATCCACGAAGTCATGGGCCGCAGCTGCGGATGGCTCACCGCCTACACCGCCAAGGTCTACCACGAAAACCTCGAAGAACTCGACTTCCTGCCGAACATCGGTCTCTCCAAAGAGCGCAAAGACGTGCACGCCATCTTTATTCCGGAAATGGAAATCGATATCGCTGCCGAAGCCAAGCGCCTTGGTGAAGTGATGGACAAAGTCGACAACGTGAACATCTTCATCTCCGAAGGGGCCGGCCTCGAATCCATCATCAAGGAAATGGAAGCCGCCGGCGAAGAAGTTCCGCGCGATGCCTTCGGCCACGCCAAACTCGACGCCGTCAACCCCGGCGTATGGTTCGGCAAGCAGTTTGCTGAATTGCTCGGTGCTGAAAAAGTCCTCATCCAGAAGTCCGGCTACTTTGCCCGTGCGGCCGCTTCCAACGAAGCCGACCTCAAGCTCATCAAAGAGTGCTGCGACGTGGCTGTTGAATCTGCTCAGGCGGGTGTGGGCGGTGTAGTCGGTCATGACGACGACCAGAACTTCGAGCTGCGCGCCATCGAATTCCCGCGCATCGCGGGCGGCAAGCCGTTCAACATCGACGAACCCTGGTTCGGCGAGCTCCTGGCCGACATCGGCCAGACCAAAGGCGCCAAGGTTGAAACCAGCCACTAAGCGTGACAAGTGACCAGTGAGTCGTGATTCTCGTCACGCCTCACGTTTCACTCCTCAGAAAAGCGTCCCGTTCGGGGCGCTTTTTTGCTTTAATGCACCCATGAACTTTGAACAGACCCTTCAAACTAATCCGAAGATACTCATGGAATGCGCCATTGCCGAACGGGTACGACGCGCGCATCCTGAGCTGATGCATCCGCGTCTCGCGACTTCACTGATGATCCAAACATCGGAAGGCCGTGAAATTCTCCGCTCATTCGTCCGCGAATATATCTGCATCGCCCGCGAAGCCAAACTCCCGATCGTCGTCGGCACGCCGACCTGGCGGCTTGATAAACTGCGATCTTCGGAAGAAAATATACCCGAAGATTTGAATGCCGACGCCGTTCTATTTGAGCAGGAGTTCAAAGAAGACTATTCCAACATTGTCATTGCAGGACAGATCGGCTGTAAAAACGACTGTTATCTTCCGGAAGAAGCACTCAGCACATCAGAAGCCTACCACTTCCATTCGTGGCAGGCCGAACGGCTGGCCGGCGCGGATTTCCTTTACGGCATTACCCTTCCGGAGGTTGGAGAAGCCCTCGGTATGGCGCAGGCTATGGCCGCAACCGGACAGCCCTACATCATCAGCTTCTGCATTGGGAAAGACGGCCGCGTGCTCGACGGCACTTCGCTGGAAAAAGCCATTGAGCAAATCGATTCCGAAACCAAACGTCCACCGGCCGGCTATGGCGTTAACTGCTGTTACCCCGCATTTCTCCAATCATCGGAACTCTCCGGCAAAGCCGCAGAGCGCATGATTTCGATTCAGGCTAACGCCTCCTCGCTAACGCATGCAGAACTGGAAGCCGCCGAAACGGTCGAGGCCGATCCCATCGAGGACTGGGAAAAACGCATGCACGATCTGCACAGCACGCTTGGAGTCAACATGCTCGGCGGATGCTGCGGAACAACGGGCGATCACCTGCGCGCCCTCACCCGATAAGCGGCGTGACGCGAAGCGAGTCGGAACCCACGCAAGACAACCGCCATTCTACTTCGGGACAATGTCACCAACCCCGTTCAAAATATAATCCGGCTGATAAGCAAAGCGGGTGATATTCTCGCGGTCGCTGACACCGCTGAGCACGAGCACGGTGCTGATCTCGGCCTCAATGCCGGCCAGCATATCCGTATCCATACGGTCCCCGACAATAGCGGTGTCTTCCCGTCGGCATTCGAGCTTCTTCAAAGCGTTGCGCATCATCAGCGGATTGGGCTTCCCGACATAATAGGCTTCACACCCCGTCGCCAGTTCAATCGGAGCCATCAGTGCGCCGGTGGCCGGAATCATGATCCCGCCTTCAACGGGCCCCGTCAGATCGGGGTTCGTGCCGATCAGCTTGGCCCCCTCGTTCACGAGTTGCGTGGCCTTGCAGATGCGCGCGTAATCATAATTATCGCTCTCGCTCACCACCACATAATCCGGGTTGGTGTCATTAATCGAATAGCCTTCATCATAGAGAGCATTAATGATGCCGGCGTCGCCGATCACATAGGCCGAACCTCCGGGTTTCTGGCTGGCGAGAAAAGCCGCGGTGGCCCGGGCGCTGGTGTAAAAATGCGACTCATCCACCTCCAGTCCCATACGCGCCAGCTTTTCACTCAGCTCGCGCAGCGTCTTGGCACTGCTGTTGGTGAGAAATAGAAATTTTTTATCCTCCGCTTTCAGCCAGCCAACAAATTCCGTCACGCCGGGAAGCAGATTTTTGCCGTGATAAATCACCCCGTCCATATCGCAGATGAACGCCTTCTTGCCCCGTAGATCTTCCATGTTTTCTCCTGATTAAAATCGAAATACAGGATAGCGGCTTTTCCAACCATTGGAAGTTTTTACGAAGCTCAGCTAGCAGAGGGCCTGTCCGGAGATCTGTGGTTTTCGCATCATGCCGCCGCCGAATGGAGCATCCGCCGTTCCGTTCCGTAGACCGATTCGGCCATGCTTTCCAGCGCTTCCGCTTCTCCCTGGGCGGAGAGACAGTCGGAGCTGCCATACAGTGCCCGTTTACCGGTTGAAACCGAGCAGGCCAGAGCATGGTAGCGGAGTGCGATTTCATACAGGCCCAAACGATAATAGAGCCATCCGGCGCGTTGCATCACGTGGTACGAAGTAGTTGCTTCGCTCATGATTTTCCGGTGGATATTGAGGGCACCGAAAAGGTCGCCCCGCTCTTCTGCCTGGACCGATTCCGCCCAGCGTTCACTCCGAAAAACAACCCGGTTGCGTGTACTGCTCATTGGATGCTTCCTTTCTTTTTCCAATCGTTGGAACAGAAGTTAGCAGATGATGCCTTAAGCCGGGATTAAGCCCGTTTTTTATTCGGCCGGTTCATCCAGGGAACAGGATGCTTCCAGAGCGGCCAGGCATTTTTTGATTTCGTGCAAGGGCCAATCATCCTTCGAGATCGAACAGGCCAGCTCATAATAGCGAAGCGACACATCATACAGTTCCAGTCTGTAGTAGAGCCATCCGGCGCGCAGCATCACCGCATACGAAGGCGCCTCTTCGCTCAGAAGGTCCTGATGAATTTCAAGCGCTTTGACAATGTCGCCCTGCTCTTCCGCCCGGCGCGACGCAGCCCACCGCTCCTGTCGCATTGCATCCTGACTTTCCACTATATCCACATCCGGCAACCTTGGTGTTTCCCCAGTTACAAACAGATCTATCAGACTGTACCTTAAGCTGAGATTAAGCGCTTTAAGCATCTACATCCGCAGATACACGGCCCGGAGGACCATGCTACGTAGAACGGTGCTCTGCACTAATGGCGCTGACTTAAGGATTTCACCCTAGAATTGCCGGTGCGACGGGGCAGGCCAGAGGCCTGCGGTACGTTTCCCGTATCGCCCGCTT
>JAROAZ010000033.1 GCA_029432775.1 Pontiellaceae bacterium B12227
CCGAGCGAGAGCAGATACTGGATTTGTTTGTTACTCGCTGGAATGTAAGGCTGTTGCTGGCTCTGACGGCTTTTCTGTTGCTTCGCTGATCCGGAATCCACATGACCATTGATCTCTGCTTCAACGGACTCCTCCACGAGCTTGAATGTGTCGTGGATCTTCTGTTGCAATTCCTTCGCTGTTGCTCCGGTCGGCAACTCTACTTCTACGCATGCGAGGTATGATTTGCTGGAATAATCCAGTTCAGCGGGCACCTTTTTGCTAAAGCTGGCATTAAGTTTTATCATTTGGATCTCCTTGGGTTTAATGTTGTTGGGACACAAAAAAGCCCTCGGCGGGGTGCCGAAGGCGTTCAATTATTGAGTTGTATGGGCTACTGCCTCTTTACATGTATTATTCCAGGGAAATGGCGGGAATTAAGCTACTGCTACTCTTCTGATCATTACCTGCGTTTGACCATCCATATTATCAGCATGATAACTCCAACTCCGATACATAGAGAACTGTCAATAAATCGCTTGAGGAGGAAATTTACAGCTCCAAGCGCAATTGCTACGAGGGCTATCAGCAGCAGTTCTTTGCCTGTTTGTCGTTTGCGTTTCGTTTTAAAACCTACGCTAGAGTCTGCTTATGTGTAGACGGATCATCCCTGATGACTGGTTCGAGTTATTTTTTCACAGCACATCCACAAGCATAACAGTAAAGGGCATGACCTTGATCACTCATAAATACAGGATTCTCTGGTGTCGAGCATTTGGGACAGGCTACCTCTCCTGTTTTTGGATCAATGGAGTATCCTTTTCCCGCTACAGGCTTCAATCGGTACTGAGCAGATTTTGTCTCCCTGTTTTTAAACGCATCAATCAGGAGGATTATCAATGTCAACAGAGATAACATTATTAATGATAACAACCACTTTTTTCCCATTGCACTTAATAATCGATCAAATATGGCGTCCCCGAACTTTGCTATCAACGACAGGAAAATGCCTGACAGCAGAAACCACCACAGCATCAATAATCGTTGTTGCAGAAATTTTATAACGAGTTCTCTGATGGGTGTTTTGTTTTCCATTTTTTATCTATTCAGATCATGACTGAAGTTGATTCAGCCTCGGTCAGCTTCTTGATGTATAGTATTATTTACTAGAGCCTCAACTGCGCTAAACAGCCTGACTCAAATTAACGGCATGAATACCACTATTTATAAATCGTAACGACCAGCCGAACAGGTGCCAATAAGAATCAGAGGTGAAGCTTGTGGGGGATTGCCCCACTGGGTTGTGAGGCTTGGTCAGAACAGCCCCGAACACGAGTCGTCTCCAAGGCAGTTCGTTGGCCACAGAGTGCTTAGCGCTGCGATAAGAGTGCATGTGACCAACCGGCCCATCCGGGCTTCACAAATACCTCAAATTCAGTAGAGTGTACTCATGTCCATTTCAGCCGAATCCATCACCAAGATCTACCAAGCCTACCTGCCGGAGATGATTGAGATCGTCATCGACACTTACGAGCACTACAGGAATGTAAAGAGACCCGAAGGTTGTCCCGAGTACAAAGTGAACCGCAAAAAGTACAAGGTCGAGTTCTGGGAGCGGGTAATCAGCGAACATCGACTCCACCAGCTTAACCCCGAGCACACGATACCTTTCGGAAGACGCCTGGGCGGCGGACAGATGCCGTGGCCGGATCTTGTGCGTCGCCTTCCCGGTATGATAGCTGAAGATTACAGGCTGCAGAACAGGTTCGCCTCTATGAACGCCGTCTCATTCAGCCTCGGCTGTTTTGATGGATGCGATACGCCACAAAAAGTGGAAGCGGCGACAGAGCGCTGGAAGCTGCATAATCCCGAAATCTCGGGGCCGCAACACGAGGCGGAATTCTGCTATGAGCTGATCTCTCAGAACTGGAGCACGCTGCGGGATGATCCCAGAGGTAGATGGCTGACAGCCACCGTGCTACTGCGGGCCATAGAGCAAAAGGGCATGGAGAAACTCAATCGGGTGGTCGGAAGCCATCTTCAGGAGCTTGTGGAGCAGATATCGTGATCCCGCCATGGGGAGCCACCCTGTAGTTCGCCTGCATGTTGATGCACTCTGCATATTGGGCAGGATCAATGTTCGGGGACAGCAAAGCCGGAGCAACCCTCATGGCATAGCCGATTGCATATTGGAGATGCAGTGTAGACGGAGTGTAGATCCGCCAATTGGAATCGCCGCAGAAACCCATTGATTCTCTGGCAGCCTCTGACACCATTTCTTCAGGCAGCGGTAGAGGGCCTGATCCTTTCGGCAGTATTCCAATGATGGTTGTATCCTTCGAGAATACCCACTCTTTCTCTGCGGCATGTCTACTGTACTGGTGGAAATAATTCTGATACCAGTTCGGCACCGTGACGGCAACATCGCACAAAAACAGCTTGGGTTTCTTCGTAACACATATTCCCCGGATAAGCTTTGAGTAGGCGTCCTTGTGGTTATCGAACTGACCCTGAAAGGTTTCGGGTTGGGATATTCTTGTCACAGCAATCCCGCCTGAATGGTTCAACTTATTTCCCAAAGCTTTTCCAATCTTCACCGCCGTCCGGAATCGGCACCAGGGACAGGCAGCATACTTCTCACATTGGTGGTGGTTAACTAGATCCGTTCTTGCTCCGGCAGGAGGACACTTCTTCATTTCAGCTAGAAGATTCTCCTGACCGTTCTTGATCAATATGCGGGTAAGCTCCTCGTTGCTTTCATACTTGGTCAGATACTGAAGACGCTTGGCCGAGATGGCGGCAACTCTCAACCCTAGATTTCTCATGCGGGCATTCGTCTTTCTATAGCCGATCATCTTGGTTATGAAGGGCGGAGGATTATCGAGCTTGGCCTTAATGTCAGGATGCCAATCCAAGCTCCCGTAGATAGGATCGTGGTAGTCTTTATGAAGTATTTTTTCTATGATCATAAAAGTGTACGCTAAGTCTCCTAATACTATATCCCCTATAGGGATATAGTATACTAATTTATTTCTCTCTAACTAAGTATGAAGATAGGTAGGAATAGAAATTAAGCTTTACCTGAATCCAACTCCATAACCCTTGATTAGATCTACCATAAAGTAAGGTGTCCCTTTCGTACACCAACAAACTGGATTGGCTCTAGTTTATAACGAGGTGGTGCAGTATTTTACTCATTATACCTTCCTAGTTTTTGGAACACCGTTCCAAAGGTTGGGCTTTCTTTCTCTAGCTTTGGAGCCATCTTTGGGTTCCTTTCAATTAAAGTTGCATAATTGCTTTCTACGCCCTCCGGGTTTTCAGGTGAGCTAGGAGTCGTCTGGCATCATGCCCCATGTCCAGATTTGGTCCTCGCAGCGATTTGGGTGTGTTGATGCTCAACGAGGAATGCCAAGAGGCATTTGGGAGTGGAGAGCTAGAGATATTTTTGGAACGGCGTTCCCAAAAACAGATTGTCACTGGTGTGATTGAGCAGACCATAATGATTCGCAGGAGGGGCTAGTATAAAATACTAAATTGAAGTTGTTGGCCACATAACGTCTTTCTAAGGGGTTCGTCTTGTTGGAATGGCGCGAACTCTGTATGGTTTTTCATGTATATGCGCTGTGCTTTACAGCGATAGATGATTGTGTGCTGGGTTAAGGGTGTTGACTATGGATATATTTGATTATCGGAAAACGTTGATCGACCATTATGCGGAGTATATTTCCGGGTTCATAAAAATCCGGGATGAGCGTATATCCAGCTCTCTCCAGGACACGTTAACCAGTGGCCATCTGTGGCCGGAATCGCTTATCCAACTGAATCCCTGCTTCAAACCCGGTCGCTCTATCGACGATCTAGTCGAGGCGAGTATCCTTCATGATGAGTGTTCCCGAGTCTTTCGGCGTAAAAGTGAAGGTGGATTAAGCTCTCCACTACGACTCCATACTCACCAGGAGGAAGCGCTGCTGACAGCTCAGAGCAAGGAAAACTATGTTCTGACGACCGGTACTGGATCGGGAAAAAGTATGACCTACATCATCCCGATTGTGGACCATGTGCTTAAGCAAGGTTCCGGTAAGGGGATCAAAGCCATTGTCATCTATCCAATGAACGCCTTGGCTAACAGCCAGATGAATGAGTTGGACAAGTTTCTCAAGCTTGGCTACGACGAGGGGGAGTCTCCAGTCACATTCGATCGATACACAGGGCAGGAAGACCGGCAACGTCGAAACGATATTATTGAGAATCCTCCCGATATCCTGCTGACAAACTACGTGATGCTGGAACTTATGATGACCCGCCCGGAAGAGAGGCAGCTCATTGAGGCTGCAAAGGGGCTACAGTTTATCGTGCTAGACGAGTTGCATACCTATCGTGGGCGTCAGGGTTCGGATGTGGCGATGCTGTTACGCCGTGTGAAGAATTTTCTCGATGCAGACCACGCGCAGGTCGTGGGAACCTCTGCGACGATGGCTGGAGGCGGTTCTATTGCCGAGCAAAAGCAGGAAGTCGCTGATGTGGCCTCGGTTCTGTTCGGGAGTCCAGTTGCCCCGGAGAACGTAATTGGCGAGACGCTCAAGCGTATCACCGGCGAGGTTGACTTTTCCTCAGACACCATCCGAAAGCAAATCACGCAGAGGGTTCGAGAGGGCGGTTTACCGTCTGACATTGATTTTCAATCATTCTCCGAGGATGCTCTGGCAGCTTGGATCGAGTCCAACTTCGGCATCGAAACCCGGGAAGGTCGTTTGGCACGTACTGACCCAAAACCCATCAATTCGAATAAGGAGTCGCGCATTGTAGGAGGGGCAGACCTTTTATCAACGATAACTGATCTAGACAAAGAGGTGTGTGCCGTTGCTATTAAACAGAGCCTGATTTCAGGCTTTGGCTGTCTCAACCCGGAGACTGGGTTTCCTTCCTTTGCATTCAGGCTTCATCAGTTCATCTCCCGTGGTGATACCATCTATGCTTCTTTGGAGAATCCGGCAAAGCGCTACCTGACACTTAATGGACAGAAATTTGTTCCGGGAGAAAATAAGCAGAAGCTGCTCTACCCTGTCGTGTTCTGCCGTGAGTGCGGTGAGGCCTACTATTCCGTCGAGCGTCGGCAAGATCCCGATACTGGAGAAATTACCTATCATCCGGCTCCACCTTTTGACAAATCTGATGAGCAGGACGGCGATCCGGGTTATTTGTTTGTGAACATGGATAATCCTTGGCCTCAGGATGAAGATGGTCAGTTGGGAAAAGTGCCGGATGACTTTATTGAGATAGGTCCTCAGGGCGAGCGGGTGAAACGAACCGCAGCGCAGAGGATGCCCGTTCGGCTGACGTTGCTGCCTGATGGCTCCATTGATGTCAATGGCTTGGTGAGTCACTACATTCCGGCTCCCTTCAGGTTCTGCCTGCATTGTGGTGTGTCCTATGGTTCCCGACTTCGTTCTGATTTTGCCAAGCTATCCACTTTGGGCACCGAAGGCCGGAGCACGGCAACCACGATTCTAAGCCTCTATGCTGTAAGGGCTCTGAACCAGTCCGACATCCAGCCCAAATCCCGCAAAGTATTGAGCTTTACGGATAACCGTCAGGATGCCTCGCTTCAAGCGGGTCACTTCAATGACTTTGTAGAAGTTGGATTACTTAGGAGTGCCATCTATAAAGCCGCTGCAGAGGCCGGTGAGGCGGGAATTCAGCATGATGTCCTACCCATGCGTGTGTTCGAGGCGTTGAGCCTCCCGATGTCTCATTATGCCAAGAACCCGGAGGCCATATTCGGGGAAAAGAAAAAGGCTGAAGAAGCCTTTCGCGATGTTCTGGGCTATCGGATCTACCATGACCTGAAACGCGGATGGCGTATAACGATGCCCAACCTTGAGCAGTGCGGCCTGCTAAGAGTGGACTATGATTCCCTGGATGAAATTGCTTCGGAACAAAGCTTCTGGGCGGACTGTCATACGGCACTATCAGACTCACCTGCCGGGGTGAGAAAGACGGTACTGAAAACTCTGTTGGATTTCATGCGCCGCAGCTTGACCATAAAAGCCCGCTTCCTTGATCCCAATGAACTGGAGCGTTTGCATAACAACAGCTGGCAGCACCTCAATGCACCATGGGGATTCGATGAGAATGAGAAGGTTGTGTCTGCTGGCGTATTGAAGCCAATACCTCGACCTCGCACCGGAGCAAGAGGCGACACCACAACGTATCTCTCCACTAGAGGTGGGTTCGGCCAGTATCTGAAACGCACGGCAACATTCCCTGATCTGGAAACCCCACTGCAAACCCAGGATTTAGAGGATATCATCAACGATCTGCTTAGCCATGCTCATCGAGCGGGTCTGCTGGTTCGTTATGAAGCCAAGGGGGGCGATGTTGACTCCTTCCAGCTGAATGCCTCATGCATGATTTGGAGAGCTGGCGATGGAGAGACGGGCTACCATGACCCGATCACTCGGCCTAACGCTCCGGAGCAGGGAATCGGGGTAAATCCATTCTTTGTCAGGTTCTATGAAGAAGTGGCTCTTCAGCTCACCTCTATCCATGCCCACGAGCATACCGCTCAGGTTCAGAGTAGTGTAAGGGAAGAGCGCGAGCAGGACTTCAGGGAAGGCTCCCTGCCTGTGCTGTATTGTTCACCAACAATGGAGCTGGGGATTGATATCTCCGAGTTGAACGTCGTGCATATGCGTAACGTCCCGCCAACACCAGCCAACTACGCCCAACGTAGCGGGCGTGCGGGACGAAGTGGTCAACCGGCTTTGGTTGTTACGTACTGTTCAACAGGAAACTCACATGACCAGTATTTCTTCAAACGCCCGCACCGTATGGTGGCTGGAGCGGTAACTCCTCCTCGCCTTGACCTATCCAATGAGGAGTTGATCAGGGCCCACGTACACGCTATCTGGTTGACCGAGGCCCGACTGGATCTTGGAAGTAATCTGATGAAGCTCATCGATGCGAACACAGCGGACTTGGAGCTGTTCAGCCAAATCAAGGATACGCTGCGCAATCCTGCTCTGAGATCACGTGCTCGTCAGCAGGCTCAGGCGGTGCTGTCCTCAATCAGGGAATACCTGGAGGAGAGCGATTGGTACACGGAAAGTTGGCTGGATGAAGCGGTAAACCAACTGGACACACGTTTTGAAGATGCCTGTGCCCGTTGGCGCACGCTCTACCAGAGTGCCTACCGACAAGCCGAGAACCAGCAGAAGATCATTCTGGACGCCTCCCGTCCAATGACGGAGAAGGATAAGGCAAGAAGGTTGCGTGCAGAAGCTGAACAACAGTTGAAGATTTTGACGGCTGGGGTCAGCTTCTCCCAGTCCGATTTCTACAGTTATCGGTATTTTGCCAGTGAAGGCTTCCTTCCTGGTTACAACTTCCCGCGTCTGCCGCTGTCGGCCTATATTCCTGGCCGTAAAGTAGGCAACCACGACGAGTTCCTCTCCCGATCACGCTTCCTGGCCATCTCAGAGTTTGGCCCGCGTGCCATCATCTATCACGAAGGTTCAAAGTATATCGTCAACAAGGTCATTATCCCGGTCTCCGAAGATGACTCCGGTGTGGTGACCAGCAGCATCCGCCAATGTGACCAGTGTGGATATGTTCATCCGTTACGTGGGGATGATCAGGGAGCAACTGAATGTGAGTTCTGTCAGGCCCCGCTACCGACTGCCAAGAGCGGTATCTTCCGCATGGAAAACGTGGTCGCGAAGCGCCGTGAGAAAATTAACTCCGACGAAGAAGAGCGCATGCGTTTTGGCTACGACTTGCAAACTGGCCTTCGATATCAGGAGCGAGAAGGGCGCAGGTTCTGTACGGTGGCAGAGGTCGTGTCCGAAGAGGGTGGGGTCGCTGGACTGACCTACGGTAATGCGGCCACCATCTGGCGGATTAACTTTGGTTGGCGTCGTCGTAAGGAGGATGCACCAGACGGATTCGTATTGGATCTCGAACGAGGCTACTGGGAAAGCAATAAGGCTCTGGAAGAGACCGACGATCAGGACCCTATGTCCAAGCGTCTTACCCGGGTGATTCCTTATGTTGAAGACCGCCGGAACTGTCTGACACTAACCCCCAATGAAGTATTGGATGAAGGGCAGATGGCAACACTACAGGCCGCCCTGAAGCAAGCCATCCAACTTGAGTATGATCTGGAAGACAGTGAGCTGGCTTGCGAGCCTTTACCTTTCCGCTCAAACCGGCAATGCATTTTGTTCTACGAATCAGCCGAAGGCGGTGCCGGAGTGCTGCGCCATTTGGCATCGCGTTCTGATGCTCTGTCTCGGGTAGCCAAACAAGCGTTGGAACTCTGCCATTATGATCCTGAGAGTGGCGAGGATGTGCACAAAGCTCCCGGCATGGATGAAGACTGTGAGGCGGCCTGCTATAACTGCCTGATGAGCTACAGCAACCAAATGGATCACGAGTTGCTGGATAGGTCGCAGCTCAGGGACTACTTGATGAAGCTGGCTAACAGCTCCACCAAGGTCTCTCCGTCTTCTGCACCACGGGGTGAACATTTCCGCCGACTGTTTGCGTTGTGCGAGTCAAACCTGGAGAAGGAGTGGCTGAAGTTCATCGAAGAAAATGGACTCAACCTGCCGACCCATGCTCAGCACGTCATCAAGTCAGTGCCCACCCGTCTTGATTTTTGTTATTTCGATAAGAAGATGCCCATCTATGTCGATGGCCCTCCGCATGACACCCCCAAGCAAAAAGCGGATGATGCGGATAAGGAGGAACGGCTGGTGGATATCGGATGGCACTACCCGGCTCGGTTCCGTTACGACACCAAAGACCAGTGGCTCGATATTATAAGCAAGCACCCCGATGTGTTTGGACAGGTTAAAAAGGATTAAGATTTTATGCAGTTTGCACCAGGTTCATTAGTAAATGCCCGTGATCGGGAATGGGTGGTTCTTCCCGACTCAACGGAAGAACTCCTGAAGCTTCGCCCTCTCAGTGGTACGGATGACGATATAGCCGGAATATGCCCGGACCTTGAGACGGTCTCAGCGGCCGACTTTGATCTTCCAGACCCAGGAAAGCTTGGCGATGAACACTCGTGTCGGTTGCTGCGTGATGCTGTGCGTCTGGGCTTCCGTTCCAGCGCAGGGCCGTTCCGCTCCATGGCCAACCTTTCGGTAGACCCTCGTCCGTATCAGCTGGTTCCTCTGCTGATGGCGCTGCGTATGGACCCGGTACGTATCATGGTGGCTGACGATGTCGGTATCGGTAAAACGATTGAGTCAGGGCTCATTGCCCGAGAGCTTCTGGATCGTGGAGAGGTTTCCAAGCTGGTGGTACTCTGTCCTCGTCACCTTACAGAGCAGTGGCAGTCTGAGTTGAAGGATAAATTTCATATTGATGCCGAACTCGTCACGACCGGCAACATTCGCAAGCTGGAACGCCGCTGCCGGGCCAATGAATCGGTCTTCGACATCTATCCCTATCTGATTGTCTCTATCGATTTTATCAAGTCCGACCGCCACAAAGACGATTTTATCCGCGCCTGCCCTGATCTCGTGATCGTAGACGAAGCACACACCTGCGCCTTTGGCGACGACCGGGGAAAGCAACGGAGGCACGAGATAGTAAAACGCCTGTCTGAGAAGCCGGAGCGTCACCTGATCCTTGTTACTGCCACTCCTCACAGTGGAAAAGAAACAGCCTTTCGTTCTCTACTGTGTCTATTGAATCCGGAGTTTGAAAACTTGCCGGATGAGCTTAGCGGCAAGGACAATGAGCGTCATCGCCGCAGGTTGGCTACCCACTTTGTACAACGTCGTAGGGGGGATATCCGCCATTACCTGGAGCAGGACACCCAATTTCCGGAACGTATGGAAAGGGAAGCTAACTATTCTCTGAGCGAAGGCTATCAGAAGCTGTTTGATCGGGTTATCCGCTACACCCGCGACAGTGTGCAGGTAGACGGTTTAAGCGGCCATAAACAACGTGTTCGCTGGTGGGCGGCCCTGGCCATGTTGCGCTCCCTGGGCAGTAGTCCTGCCGCTGCTGCGGTATCCCTTCGTAAACGGGCGGATACGCTCGGGGCAGACGATAAAAACTCCGTGGATGAGCGGGGCGAAGTCAGTGTGATGGATCTTATGGATTCTGACACCGGGGAAGCCTCGGATATTACTCCGGGTGCCGACTATCAGGACTCCGATGAAAATGCTCGTCGCCGCCTGCTCGATATGGCGAAGGATGCTGAAGCCTTGATCGGGACAGGGGACAATAAACTCACCGAATGCGCCAAGCAGGTAAAGAAGTTAATCAAGGACGACTTTCAGCCCATCATCTTCTGTCGCTTTATTGATACCGCCCAATATGTTGCCGAAGAACTTCGGAAGAAGCTTCCAAAGGGAGTCGAAGTCGTTGCGATCACCGGCCTACAGCCTCCGGAAGAACGTGAGCGACTGGTGGAGGAGATGGCAGACAAGGATCAACGCGTTCTTGTGGCTACTGACTGCTTGAGTGAGGGCATTAACCTACAGCATATCTTTAACTCCGTCATTCACTACGACTTGTCGTGGAACCCAACCCGTCATGAACAACGAGAAGGCCGTGTTGACCGCTTTGGTCAGCCTTCTGATGAAGTACGTATCATTCGGTACTTTGGCCGAGACAATAAGATCGATGGTATCGTATTGGATGTGCTTCTTCGCAAGCATGCCACCATCCGCACCTCGCTAGGCATCTCGGTGCCACTGCCGGTACGATCAGAGGATCTGCTCGAAGCGGTCTTTGAGGGACTGCTTCTTCGTGAGCAGCAGGGTGGTCAGGCTGACCAGTTATATATGAGCTTCTTTGAGCCGGAAAAACAGCAGATCCACGAGCAATGGGAAGCCGCCAGTGAGAAGGAGAAGAAGTCTCGAACCCTCTTTGCGCAGCATGCCATAAAACCGGATGAGGTTTCCACCGAGATGGCTCTGGCTCGCGAGGCCATCGGCTCCGGGGCGGAACTTCGCCAGTTTGTAATCAATACCCTGAAGCTGCATGGCGGGATCGTGCTCTCGGAAGAACCGTTGCATGTTAAAATCGTGGAGTGCCCGCAAGCTATGCGCGACATGATGGGCTTGCCGGACAGTAAGGAATTTACGGCCCGCTTCGATCTTCCTGTCAAGGATGGACAGCTCTACCTCTCCCGTACGCATCCATTGGTTGAAGGCCTGGCGTCCTACGTCATGGATACCGCCTTTGATGCATTGGCTGAAAGCCGGGCACGACGCTGCGGAGTGATCCATACTTCGGATGTAGAGAGCCGTACCACATTGCTCCTGCTTCGTATGCGCTATCATCTGGAAGGCAAACAGGATGCCGAGGATAAGTTGATGTTGGCTGAAGAGTGTTTGCCGGTGGCATTTAAAGGGGCACCGAACAAGGCCCAGTGGCTGACGCAGGAAGACGCCGAAGCGTTGCTCAAGGCCCATGCCAAAGGTAACCAGACACTCAGTGCCTCGGAAGAACTGCTCGACCGCATGATTGGCCAGATCCGTGAAGGGGCTCTCACAACGGAACTGGAGCGCATGGCTGGTGAACGGGCTGACTCCTTATTGGAAGCCCACAAGCGGGTGCGCAAGGCCGCCCGCATCAGTGGCGGCCAGAATACAATCACCCCCAAGCTCCCCGTCGATATCCTGGGGCTCTATGTCTATCTCCCGGCTGATAACGGATAACACCATGAAAAAAGTTTCCAACAATACATTTACTACAGTTACCACACAGGGAGGGATGTTTCCGCCTGAGTTCCTTCAACGGATCTGCGATCTCGATAAAGAGGTTAAGGGGCTGGGAGCGGTGGACTACCATCTACCAGAGCACCGTCGGGTCTCCGAAGAGGCCAACCGGGCCTGGTCGGTGCTGCTGGCCGACTGGAAGGCGTTCAAATTTAAGGTCGACGGGCTGGGTGAAGCCGACCCGTCCACCGGGATTACCCGCGATCAGTGGTTGCTGCCTCTATTTCAACAGCTGGGCTATGGCCGCCTCAAGAAGGCTGGTGCTACCGAGATCGAGGGCAAGGACTATCCCGTCTCTCACTTCTGGGAGCAGTCGCCCATCCATCTCGTTGGCTGGAACTATAACTTGGACACCCGCTCTGCCGGGGCTGCTGGTGCCGCCCGTTTTGCACCGCATGGCATGTTGCAGGAGTTTCTTAACCGATCCGATGAACACCTCTGGGGTTTTGTTTCCAATGGGCGTCAGCTCAGAATCCTGCGCGACAACATCTCGATGACCCGTCAGGCCTATGTTGAGTTTGATCTCGTGGCCATGATGGAAGGCGAGTGCTTTTCCGACTTTGTGCTGCTCTGGCTTCTCTGCCATAACTCCCGGGTTGAAGTTCCGTTGGATGAGGAGGGGAATCCGCGTACTCCCGAAGCCTGCTGGCTGGAACAGTGGAGTCGTGAAGCCGAAACGCAGGGAGCTCGCATGCTCGACCACCTGCGTGAAGGGGTAGAAGAGGCCATCCAAACCTTCGGCAGTGGCTTCCTTGCCCATCCGGCGAACCAGGAGCTGCGTGAGCGGCTGCGTGCCGGTGAACTGGATAAGCAGGACTACTATCGCCAGCTTCTGCGTCTGGTCTACCGCCTTATCTTTCTCTTTGTGGCCGAAGACCGTGACCTGCTTCACGAAGCCGGAGCAGATGCCAAAAAGAAAAAGCTCTACTTCGACCACTACAGCACCCAGCGCATCCGCCGTATTGCTGAAGTCAAGCGTGGCTCACAGCACCGCGACCTGTGGGAATCGTTTAAACTACTCTTTAGTTGGCTGTCCGATGAAGACGGTTGTGATCGACTGGGATTAGCTCCGCTGGGCGGCTTCCTGTTCAGTGACGATGCCATGCCGGATCTAGCCGCTTCCAAGGTGGCTAACGTTGATCTACTTAATGCGGTGCGTTGCCTGGCTGTTACCGATGGCGATGGTGCCCGCCGTCCGGTTGACTACCGCAACCTCGGAGCCGAGGAACTAGGCAGCATCTACGAATCCCTGCTTGAAATGCACCCGAACCTGCATCTGGAGGCCGCTACCTTTGAGCTGGATGTCGCAGCGGGGAACGAACGTAAATCTACAGGAAGTTACTACACCCCGAAGTCGCTCGTAAACTGTTTGCTCGACTCAGCACTCGACCCCGTAGTGCAGGACAGGTTGAAGAGTGCAGCTAAACAATCGGCAATCGAAAATCGGCAATCAGCAATGGAGCAAGCTCTGCTTGATCTAAAGGTTTGCGACCCTGCATGCGGAAGCGGACACTTCCTCATCGGAGCTGCTCACCGTATCGCTAAGCATCTGGCCAGTGTGCGTAGCGGTGATGCCGAACCTTCGCCTGAGGCAACGCATCATGCTTTGCGCGATGTTATTACCCACTGCATCTACGGTGTCGATATCAACCCCATGTCGGTGGAGCTGTGTAAAGTCAGTCTCTGGATGGAGGCCATGGAGCCAGGCAAGCCGCTCGGATTCCTCGATCATCACATCAAGTGCGGTAACAGTCTGTTGGGTACCACACCTGCGTTGCTGAACAAGGGCATCCCTGATGCCGCCTTCAAAGCCATTGAGGGCGACGATAAAACCATCTGTGCCGCCCTGAAAAAGCGGAATAAGGAAGAGCGTAAGGCTGGATTCCAGGATCTATTTGGCAATATGGAGGCCGAGTGGAGCTACCAGCATGCCTTCGAGGATGCCGTCCATGAGCTTGAAGATATTGATGACGACAGCATCCAGTCGTTGGAAAAGAAGCAGGTGGCCTACGAGGAGTTTTTGGAGTCTACCAGTTATGTTGGTGGCAAGCGCCTGCACGATGCCTGGTGTGCGGTCTTTGTCTGCGAAAAGACTAAGGACAGCCCGGTCATCACGCAGCAGCTGATCAGCGAGATGCAAAAAGATCCTAACCGCTGTCCGGAAGCACAGCGGGAACTGATCGATGACCTATCTGGGCAGTACAACTTTTTTCACTGGCACATCGAGTTCCCGGAAGTCTTCCAGTCATTGGTAAGTTTCACGGATAATGACTTCAGAGGTTGGAGTGGTGGCTTTGACTGCATACTTGGGAATCCTCCTTGGGAAAAGACTAATTTAAATGCAAGGGAATGGTTCAGTGCTAGTCGCCCAGATATTGCAAATGCTAGAACGGCTGCAGTCAGAGCTAAGCTAATTAAAGAGTTGGAGGTTGCCGACAATGTACTCTATTGCGCGTACAAGTGTGACCAGCGAATTGCAAATGGGATAGGTCAATTCCTGAAGATCTCGGGACAATTTGCCTTATCCGCAAGGGGGGATACCAACACATATGCTGTATTCGCGGATCTTGATGCTCAACTTCTTAATTCAAAAGGAAGGACTGGCTTTATTGTACCATCTGGCATTGCTTTCGACGAGACCACAAAGCTCTACTTCCAAAACCTCGTTGAAAAGGGGTTGCTGCTCCAGCTGATCGACTTTGACAATGGCGAAGGCATTTTCCCCGAGGTTCACAGGAGTTACCGATTTAGTTTGCTTACGATACTAGGTCGATCCCGTGATATGTCATCAAGTATTGGGATGCAGTTTTTTGTCAAGGATGTTGCTGAGATCCGCTCTTCTGAACATTGGATTACTATCTCTCCAGAAGACATAGAGTTAATTAATCCAAACACTAAGACCTGTCCTATCTTCAGAACGTCGAGAGATGCAGAGTTGACGAAAGGTATCTATCGCCGAGTTCCAGTTCTAGTTCGAGATGCAGGGGCATTATCCAATTTTTGGGATGTGCAGATTTACCGTATGCTACACAGTTCGGCCGACTCGGTATATTTTCAACCTGAAGGAGAGGGATTATCCCCAATACATGAAGCGAAGTGTTTTCATCAGTTTAACCATCGTTTTTCTACCTATAAGGGAGACTCATACACTCACCCACAATTTAATGAGATGGTAAATTGTGGATGGGAAAGTTCGCCTGCCCACTACATAGACCTTTCCGAGTTACCTGAAGTGTTAAGAAAGAAAGTGCGCCCATGGTATGTTGCATATAGATGCATTGGTCGTGCTACGGATGAACGAACCATAATATCTTCCCTGCTTCCTACGGGGGGAGTTATCAATTCTGCTAATATAATAGAAGGTCTTGATTCGAAAGAAGCATCTCTTTTAACGGGCATGCTTAACTCATTCATTGTTGACTATATCGCACGCCAATCCGTAGGCGGTGCAAATATCCAGAAATTTGTGGTTCAGCAGCTACCTGTTCTTACTTTTGACCAGTTAACTAGGGAAGACATGCCGGCATTTGTTGGGTCTGTCACGGAATGGGTTGCTACTAGAGTATTTGAACTCGTCTACACAAGTGGCAGTTTGGACGAATTTGCCGCTGGTTTTGGGTATAGTAGATTACCGTTCATCTGGAACGAAGACCGGCGATTTGAGATCCGCTGTGAACTGGATGCTGCCTTCTTCCTCCTTTACGGCATCGATATCATCGCAGACGTGGACTACATCATGGAAACCTTCCCGATTGTGAAACGGAAGGACATTGCCAAGTACGGCACCTACCGCACCAAGGAGCGCATCCTCGAAATCTATCAGGAGATGGCCCGCTGCACCGCCAAAGGCCGTGAATACCAGTCCACCCTCAACCCGCCGCCCGGCCCGCCCGCCGATGCCGACGGCAACTTTATACCCATGTCCGAGTGGGACCCCAACAACTGGCCCTCCCACATCCACCGTCCGAAGGAAGAAGGGGTAAAAAAAAAGATTAAACACGGAGAAAGGCTGTACGCCTTCTCTCACGGGGCGGTCACCACTGAAGATGGAGTATCTGTCACGCTCGAAGTTGTGACTCAATCGGATGCTGAACAAATTCCTGTTGAGGGAGAGGAACGGTTGTTCGAGCTGGCTAAGGTCAGTACCTACATTGCAACAATTAGTTCGGATATTGAGTCAGATGCTTTTTTAACACTACTAGATGTCGAAGGCGGTGAAGCCTGGTTCGAAATGGCTGTTGAGCCGAGCAGTGATCCTAATACATTTCTTTATGTCGCCGATACCGACGAAAATATTCTCAACGGTGTTGCTCGACTAGAGAAGATGCCGCCGGATGCGCAGACTATTCAGGAAAAGCGGTTCGAACTTCCTCCGGTGTCTAATGAAGGAAAAATTCAGGGTGAGCTGGATAAAATAGCATCTGCTGATGAGACATTCGTGGCTGTTTATGATGTTGGTCAGGGGCTCTGTAGTGCCATCTGCGAGGCCAGTAGTTCTGCTCCATTAGTCTATTTTGATATGGGGTGCGGTCATGGCCGGAACAACGCCCATACAAGACGTGGACGAAAACTACGTTTCTGTCATAGCCAGAACCCTCCAATCATCTTATCGCACTGGCATACTGACCACTATAGAGGAGCGACTGTAATGGATAAACGCAAGGATGCGCTGAAGGCTATGTGGATTGCGCCATGGCAAAAAGTAGGAGCCGATGCCGCCAAGTTTGCAGCAAAGTTATATTCACCTGATCCTGCGAAGAATAAAATCCATATCTGGCCAACTTCTCTGGGTTCTGCGGCCCTACCGTGGGGGGTGGTTAAGCAGTGTACGGGTACAACAAAAAATACAAGCGGCTTAGCTCTTGATGTGGAGGTAGGTGACGGTACCCACTCGGTATTGATGCCAGGAGACGCAGGGTATAACAATATACCCGGGGCCAAGCCTGCCTATGATAGCTTGGTGGTATCTCATCACGCTGGGCATACTTCTGGAGCCGTAAATAGTTCAGGGAAGTCAGGAGGAACTTTCGCCATTCCATTGGGGGCAAACAACTCTCATGGACATCCGCTACAGCCCACCATTAAGAAATTAACAGCCGATGGCTGGTCGCGCAGGCTCGATACGGACGGCGGTCATATAGCCCTTGGTTATCCTCATCCTGGACTTCCAACCCTTGGATGTGGGGGAAATGACTGCGACTTGGGAATTAAGCAGGCATAGATTGAAGCGTTTTAGGGGGAAGTTATTGTGAATCCGATAATTCTTAGAATCAATGAGTGGGCCACAGATCGGTATACCTGGCAGCTTGATGCCATTCGTCGTATCTGTGAAAACGGTAGTGTAACCGAGAACGATATTGAAGAGTTGGAGCACATTTGCCTGCGTGCTCATGAGATTCGATTGCCTGAAGGAGCGGCAGTTCCTGAGCCCGTCTCACTTAATCTTGAAGGTAATGCTGTCCGTGACGAAATAGTGTCTCCGGTTAGGCTGAGCAAAGTTGCCAACGTCCAACACGTGAACCGGCTAGCTGCGGGACAAGAGCTTACTTTTGCTCCTGAGGGATTGACCATAGTGTATGGAAATAACGGAGCTGGGAAATCCGGTTACGGCAGGATTTTGCGTAATGCTTGTAGGGCACGCTACCAGAATAGTGCAGTCAAGAGCGACGTCTTCACTCCTAGTCCCGGCGAGCCCTCAAGTGCGCAAGTAGATTACTCCGTAGGGGATGACGCAAAATCCTGCAACTGGGTATCGGGACAACAAGCTGACGCAGAGCTTATAAACATCAGTGTTTTTGATTCAGACTGTGCTGCGGTGCATGTCACGGCTGAGAATGACTTGGCATTCACTCCAGCAGGGCTTGATGTATTACCCAAGGTTGGTTCGCTCTTCCGCACATTACGGGATCGTCTAAGTTCCAGGAAACAAACGGCAGAGTCTGCTCGCTCTGCTGTATTTAATGATGTGCATATTCACTCCGGGACACAAGCTGCTCGAAGGATAGGGGCCTTACGTCCTGATACAAATGTAGAGGAATTGAGTACGTTTGCTCAAAGAAGCGATGCTGAAGTTTCTCGTCAGGAAGAACTTGTCGAGCTGTTGGCTCATGATCCTGCAACTCATGCCCGTATGCTGGGGCTACGAAAGGATCGCATTACTCAGTTAGCGGGGAAGGTGTCTCGGGGCACTGAACTCTTGACAGATGATGCCGTCATGGAAATCCGTAGGCGCTGGGATGTCGTTATCGCCGCAAAAGGAGCTGCTGAGGCAGCGGCTACTGACCTGTTTCAGGAAGGAGACCTTCCGGGATTGGGCAATGCGGTATGGCGAAACCTGTGGGAGGCTGCTAAAACGTATTCTGAGTCTTCCGCATACCCTGATGTGGAGTTTCCTAACATCTCTGCTAATGCGGTCTGCGTATTATGCCAGCAGCCTGTTCAGGGTGAGGCAAGTCAACGACTGGCTCGTTTTGATGAATTTGTAAAGGGTGAGACTCAGCGACAAGCGGGAATTGCGGAAATGGAGTTGGGGGAAGGTATGCTGGCCTTGGGTCAGTTGGACTTATCTTATCCGTCTTTAAGGGACCTGATAGAGGAATTGAAGCTGGAAAACGAAGCTCTGGCTATGCGCGTGCGCCGGGCGATAGTACTTCTTCGTTTAAGGCGAAGACGTGTTATCTGGAACGCTGGAGGAAACATATGGAACGCTATTCCAGAACTCCCCGAAGATCTCGTGCAGGAGTTGCAAGCATTAGCCCTGACGCTGGTGGAGCGACAACAGGAAGCCCAGCGTGCTTCCCAGGCAGATGAGAGAGCCGCCCTGCAACAGGAACTGCGGGAGTTGAAAGCCAGAGAATGGCTGGAGGGGATATTGGAAAATGTCCCGCCTGAGATTGATCGCCTTAGTCTCATCCTGAAGTTGGATCAATGCATCGGTGATGTTTCGACAGATGCTGTAACAAGGAAGAATACAGAACTTACTGATGAGTTTGTTACAGAAACTTTGTGTGATGCGTTTGCCGCGGAGCTAGATTCAATAGGCTTGAACTATCTTAATACTGAGCTAGTAAAGGTCGGAGGTCATTATGGAATGTCCCGGTATCAGGTTCAGTTAACTGGGGTGGAGCAAGACGCCAGACTCATGGAGGTAGTCAGTGAGGGAGAGCTGCGTTCGATTGCACTCTCTGCATTTCTTGCAGAGTTATCTACTAGCGACTCAAGTTCCGGGATCGTATTCGACGACCCAGTCTCCTCTTTGGATCACATCTGGCGTGAGCGCATAGCATCTCGGCTAATAAGAGAGGCTTCAGATAGGCAGGTTGTTATCTTTACGCATGACATTGTATTTGTGATGACATTGTTGGAGTGCGCCCAGAAAGCGGATGTTGCACACCTAGCACATTGTATAGAGCGGGCCGGGGCAGTCACGGGGAAGGTCAGAGGTGGTCTCCCTTGGAATGGTTTAAAAGTGAATAGTAGAATTGGTGTATTGCGTGTCATGTGGGGACGAGCTGAAAAAGTCTTCAGGACTGTGGATGAAGCTACGTATGAGCCGCTCGCTCGGGATATCTATGGGGCACTCCGGGAAAGCTGGGAACGGGGTATTGAGGAGGTTCTGTTTAATGATGTAATCCAACGCCTTCGACGAAGTGTGGAAACGAGGAGAATACGCCAAGTAGCGGGTGATATCTCAGTAGAAGATTACAACACTATCGACGAAAACATGACGCTTTGTTCGAGGTATCTACGTGGCCACGATGATGCAACACCATTGAATGAACCAATGCCCGACCCTGAAGGACTAAAGGGGCATATAGATGCCCTGGAGGTCTGGGTCAGTGAAGTTAGACAGCGTCGTCGCTGAGAGGCGCTTCTGGAACTGCATCTAAGGATACCTTCATTAAGGTGAGAAAATGGCGTATATTAATGCTGGATTAACGATTTGGAGGACAATATGACGGACACAATGAAGGCAGCTTGGCTAGGGTTAGTTGGAGTTATCATTGCAGCTGTGATTGGTGCGGTTGTGATTCTTATTAAAAGCGATGATGCTGAATCACAAGATGTCGATCAAAATATAGGAAGCGATGGGGTAGGTATAATTCATACAGGTGATGGGGATGTAAATCTTGGTAAGTAAATACAGGGCTGTATTGTTTTTGCTCCCCATCTTTCTTCTTTATGTGGGTTGTAAGCCACGTAATGAAGTCTCCCAAGAGGTGTTTGCGGGAGGGACAGCTGTAGTTCATACGGGTAGCGGAGATATCAATATCGGCTATACCAAAGAGCAGTTCGAAGAGAAACTAAAAAGACGTCAACAAGAGTTGAGTGTAGCTTTGCGGGATTCTATAGAAGCCGAATTCGACGAACAGTATCGAATAAAAGTGGAGCAGGTTGAGAAGAAGCTTGAGACGGTAGAGCTATCATTCAATGATCATATTGAGGGCCTGATGAAGCGGATTCTTAGGCTAGAAAGTATAGAAGAGTTTGTTCCGAATGAGTTATATAAATCATTACAACAAGCGATGGCAAGTGGAGATGCTGATCTAGCTGACGAATTACTGCAGAAAATTGAGTCCATCGCGTCACAATATGTTCATGTAGCCAGCGAGGTTGCATGGCAAAGAGGGGAAATAGCTCTTGATCAGATGCGCTATGTAGACGCGTTAAATCACTTTGATCGAGGGCTGGATCTAAATCCAGAAAATAGCAACTGCATAAATGGTATAGGTCAGGTTCGGCATATACAGCGGGATTATAACGGTGCAGTAGAGTTATTTCGGCGAGCTATAGACTGCGGAATTAAGGTTTATGGTGAGAATCACTTATTTGTTGCTATCTATCGAAATAATCTTGCCGCTGTATGGACTGATCTAAGGCAATACAACAATGCCCTCTCTTCCCATGAACGGGCTCTAAATACTAAGCTAAAAGTGCTAGGTGAGGAGCATCCCTCAACTGCAATTAGTTATATCGGCGTTGGTTCGGCGTTGTGTGATCTTGGCGAATATCGGACAGGTCTCGGTTTTTATGAACAGGCCTTGGTTATCAACATGAAGGTTTATGGGGAAAGTCATCCATCAACGACTAGTGTAATGCATGATCTTGGTATGATATATACAGAATTAGGAGAATATGAAAGTGCTGTAAGATATCATCAGATAGCACTGCAAAGTGATTTGAAAACATATGGGCCAACGCATGTTGAGATTGCCAGAGGCTACAATCACTTGGGAAGAGCGCTGAAAAATATGGGTTCATACAGGACTGCTATAAACTGGTTTGAAAAAGCACTCAGTATTTATATTAATTCTGAAGGCGAAGACGATCCGAATGTGGCAATTAGCCGTAACAATTTAGGAGTAGCATGGAAAAACCTTGGGCAATATCAAAAAGCTATAGGGTATTATCGGTTGGCTTTGAGTAGTGACCTGAAAACCTATGGTAAGGACCATCCTATTGTTGCACGGCGTTTTAATAATCTAGGTCTAGCACTTTTGGAAGTTGGCGACTATGAAGAAGGATTCTCGTGTTTAGAATCAGCGTTGGGGAGTGATGTGAAAACGTACGGAGCAGACCATCCTAAAGTAGCTCTCAGGCAGCATAATATAGCTTATGCCTGGTTGAAGGCCGGCAAATACCAATATGCTATAAATTACCTTGAACTTGCACTTTCGACGTTTGAGTCAAAACTCGGCCATGATCATCCATATACCGCTGCTACACGTGCTGACCTTGTCTTAGCCAGAGAGGAGCAGGCGCGTGGCTTTGTTCGGTAGAATGAATACCTGTTCGTATAAGGCAAAAAGCAACAAGGGCGCTGTTGTGGTTTTTGCTGAAGAAATATGATTGATATCTGTGAGGTTATAGATGGCTCGTCAGTACATAGAAGTTAACGAACTGGTAAAAATGATTGAAGGTGGGACGTTGCAACTGCCGGAGATCCAGCGCAGGTATGTGTGGCAGGCTCCCCGGGTGCGCGATCTTATTGACTCCCTCTATCGTAGTTATCCGAGCGGATCGATCCTTGTATGGCAGACGAACGAGGACGTACCTACGCAGAGCATGGCTGTGGAGCAGAATATGTCTGCCATAGGCAGGATGTTGCTCTTGGACGGGCAACAGCGGCTGACCTCCCTGACTGCGGTTTTACAGGGCAAGCTGGTTTCGGTGCGTGGGCGTAAAAAGCCGATAGATATTCTGTTTAACCTGGAGCACCCAGAGGTCACCGAGTTCGTGGAGGTCGAGGGGGATGAGGAGCCGCTTTCTCTGGGTGCTGCAGACTCGGAGGTTGGCGAGGATGAGAATGGGGATGACCCCGACGAAGGATTGTCACTTCAGGAACAGTTGAAGAATCGCACGTTTGTGGTGTCCAGCAAGGCTATGGCCCAACTGCCGAACTGGGTGTCTGTTACGGAGGTATTCTCAACTTCGAGCGATACACCATTTCTAAAGAAGGCAGGTGTGACAAGCCTAGATGATCCGCTACTCGTCAGATATACAACGCGTCTTCAGAAGCTCCGTAATATCGCTAAATACTCTTATGAAATGCATGTTCTTGAAAGCCGCTACGCCTATGAGGAAGTGGCGGAAATCTTTGTGCGGGTGAACTCCAGCGGCATGAAGCTGCGGTCGTCCGACCTCGCCCTGGCCCAGATATCGGCCAAGTGGCGCAATGTCCTTGTAGAACTTGATGCGTTCGCCGTGCAGATGGCGGAGCACGACTTCAATCTTGATACCAACGTGCTTGTGCGCATGATTGTGGTATTCGCGACTAAGCAGTGCAAGTTCCAGCGTGTAGGCGGCTTGAGCGAGGAAAAGTTGAAGGACGCATGGGAGAAGTCCAAGAAGGGGTTGGAGTATGCGGTGAACTTTATGCGGGCCAACGCCGGGATAGAAACCGACTCCCTGCTGTCGTCGCCGATGATCTTTGTTCCGCTGGCCGTCTACAGCCAAATCCATGAGGACAACCTGACAGCGGACGAGCTGAACCGCTTGAAGTATTGGCTTTATCTGGCCAATGCCAAAGGGCGCTATTCCTATGGCACGAGTGAGACGCTACTGAACGAGGACTTGAAGGCCGTGTTTGAGGGCAAGGGGGCTGACAGCCTGGTTCGCCATATTAAGCGCCAGTTCGGTCGCCTTTCCATTGACGCAGAGGACGTAACAGGTCGGCGTAAAAATAGTCCGCTCTTCTACATGGCCTATCTGGCCCTCAAGGACAACGGGGCTAAGGATTGGTATAATGGCCTTGGGCTATCGTTAACCCACCAAGGCACCTATCACTACATTCAGCATCACCACATCTTTCCTAAGTCTCGTCTGAAGGATGCCGGGTACGAGACCTCGGAAATCAACGAGATCGCCAACCTGGCCTTTATCGGTGGTGACACCAACCGCCGGATCAGTAACAAGCTGCCCGTTGACTACTTTCCAACGGTCATCGAAAAGCAGGGAGAAGAGGTGCTGGAGAGCCAGTTGGTTCCTGTGGCTCCAGAGTTGCGTGACATCAACAATTACCGTCAGTTTCTCGAAGAGCGGCGGGAGGAACTCGCCTGTGTAATCAACACCTTCATCCTCAAGTCCCGGGGTATCAAACTGGACGTTGTTCTGGAACGTCTTGTTGATGAGTGGGACAAGGAGCGCCTCGAACATCCTGAAGAGGAGATGCGATCCGCCGCCGGGGTGACAGAAGATCTCTGGAATGGTGAGTACTCTGATGGATGTGCCTACCTCGAGGAGCAGTCTAACAGTATGACCATTTCCGAGGTAATCCGGAACGAAGTTATGAACATCTACGGGGGGCTCCTCTGGTCGGGCATGGAGGGGTATCTCAACAAGTTGCCAGATTCCGCTTTGGAAACGATGAATCTGGAGGAGTTTACAGAAACCTTTGTTTGCGGGCTGCAAAGCGATGGGGACTTTCCTATCGACTAGATATTATGGAGGTTACATGAAGATTCTACAGAAAAACGGGCGTGAGTACCGCCTGCCGGGCTCCCTGAATCCATTTCAGGAAGAGCTGTATGTCCACCTCATAGACTGGAAGCGGGAACAAGTTACATCTGAACCGGGGCTACATCGCCATAGAGGTGTGGATATTCCGTATGATGCCATCTTGCCTGAAGAATATGTCAAGGAGGGCCACATGCC
This sequence comes from Pontiellaceae bacterium B12227, assembly GCA_029432775.1. Classification (GTDB taxonomy): domain Bacteria; phylum Verrucomicrobiota; class Kiritimatiellia; order Kiritimatiellales; family Pontiellaceae; genus Pontiella. The sequence continues at coordinate 23,883 of JAROAZ010000033.1, forward strand.
GCATTTATATGCGCAGACGGCCTCCGTCCTAGGAGAGCACCGGAAGCGCAATCCCTTCCGGATTCATAAACACTTCTATCATATGGCGAGTTCTCAGGCTGCCAATCTTAACCTCTTCCTTCCCGTCCTCCACCATCGCCGGGCCAGCGACATTCTACGCGCCATCAATCCGGACGTGGAGTCTCTCGATACCGACCAGCTTGATAGCGGTTACTGCATTGAGTACTGGGGTGGCAACTATCAGGAGAGGGAGGCCGGAATGGGGCTCCTTGGAGATAAAACCAAGGCTGCAGGCACCGATACTGATATCGCCATCGCCTACCGGGATCATGATGGAAACTCCTGTCTCTGGCTTATTGAACACAAGTTGACCGAGCACGAGTTCACGACGTGTGGAGCTTCCAAGAGCCGGGGACGTAAGCCCTGCCATGATTGTGATCGCTCGTATGCGGACATTCTGGAGAATCCATTCACCTGCTACTACCACGATGTCCGAAAGTTCAACTACTGGAGGATAACGGATGAACACCGCCGCTTTTTCCCGGGAGCGGAGAAGTACACCTCATGCCCTTTCCGGGGAGGCATGAACCAGCTGTGGCGCAATATGCTACTGGCCCTTGCTATCGAGCAGTCGCCGGAATACTCCTTCAAGAAGGTCACGTTCTCTGTGGTGCGGCATCCCCGTAACGATGCGTTAATGCCAACGATGGATGAGTTCGAGGAGTTGGTAGGGCACAGTAGCCGTTTTTCTCACTTCACATCAGGGGACGTTGTTAGGGCCGCATCCTCATGTGTGGATAGCGACCTTGATAAGTGGGTGCAGTGGTATACGGATCTGTACGGTCTATAGGAGTCAGGGAATGCCGGAAGTGAAGCGCAATAAAGATGGTGTAATAATAAATGCTGCTGAGCTGACGCATGAAGATGTAGTTGGAGAGCAAGTCGAATGTCCGGCCTGTCATGACAAGGTATTCAAACAATGGCCTCTGGGGTGGGACGGCCATGCTGGGCATGCCTGCTCTGCTCTTAACGGGGATACGCAGGAGGTTCGTAAGGAAGAGTTCAAGGCAAAGTATCGCCACCTGTTTCGGCCTGAAGCTTACGCAGTTCCCCTAGATATTATTACGGCAGCTACAGGTGAGTACATTGATGAACTTTGCTCGCTGCGGATGAATCCGAATCCGGTCAGTGGCCAGAAGAGTCCTCACAAGCCAGCCATGCTCTTGGCAATTATTGACCTCATCTCATCGGGGGCAGTCTCGGTAAATCACTTTGAATATGGGCCTGAGCTGTTGGAACACTTCCGGCTGTACTTCGATGCAGTAAAGACCGATGCGGACTCATTCACTCCACTCAATCCATTCTGGCACCTTAAGACATCATCTTTCTGGCACCATACGATTGTTTCCGGCAAGGAAGATGCCTATAGGCACATGGGACGGCCACGCGGCCCTAATGTCATGGGAGAGGTGGTCACGGGTGTGGAACTTGACGACGAACTCTTCTCGCTGTTCCTCAACCCTGATACACGGGCTGAGATCAGGGAGGCGCTCATTGCCCGTTACTTCCCTCAGCAGCATGAGGCTCTAGTTGCAATAGCACAGCAGGAAGAGGCTGTTGGAGTCTATGCCGAAGCCATGCAGGGGCTGGTCGAAGGACGTGTAAGTGAAACTCCAGATATCTCAGGCCCTGCCCGCGATCTGGCTTTCGCCCGTATTGTGAAGCGAGCATACCACCATCAGTGTGCGGCGTGTGGTTTGCGTGTATTCTTTCAGGGATTCTCTCTGGTCGATGCCGCCCATATCATACCTTTCTCCATCTCTCATGATGACGACCCAAGGAACGGCATGTCGCTTTGCAAGAACCATCACTGGGCTATGGACCAGGAATTGATCTTCCCCTGTGCTGACAACAAGTGGCGCGTCCACAATGACCTCGATGATCGTGTGGATGCCCAGCGCTCTCTCATCGCTTTGGATGGTAAGTCGATTCTTCTTCCAGACCAACCGAAGTATGCCCCTAGGCAAGACGTTTTAGCTTGGCGGGAGAATCGGATGCAGGCTGTTTAATTCTACAGCCCTCAAGATAACGATATTGTGATACTCATCCCTCAAAAACTAATCATAGAAGATTGCCTTGGAATAAACATGGCAGCCTTTATCGCCAGGATGACCGAGGTATCTCAGCGAACGATAGCGGATGACCTCAAGGGAAAAAGGGAAATGGCCCCTAAGTCTCGTCGAAAGATGCAGGCGGACATAAAGAGCTTCTTTATTGAGAGTATAAACCCCGAACTTTCCTCTGAAAAACTGGATGGCTTCGGACTATTCCCTGATCGAAACGATGAGGTGGTGGAAGAAGTTTACAAACATCATTGGAGCTACCAGTTAACTTCTCTTGAAAAGGGACTCATGATGGGGCAGGGATCTCTAAAAGCCTATGATGAGGGTGGGAGAATATTTCCTCCAGAATCCATCAGAGAGCTGCAGTTGTTGGAGACAGCAAACTATGCAATTTCTGAGGCATTCCAATCTGAGGGTTGGATGTCTGCTAGAACCGTTATGCTGGCTGAATGGGACCAAGTACCATTATTAAATGCCAGTATATTCCAGAAAGAAAAAGAGGCGATTGAAGGGGTAGACAGCGAGGGCAAGTTTCGGCGTTATTGCACTGTACTGGGTTTGAGTAGCTCGATCTACATGCTCGCCTTGGTTGATTTGGGATTTAGTCATGATGGAAACATGGCAACGGCCAAACCGTTCTTTCAGGATCTTCTTCCTATACAGGATGGAATGAGCGCGTCTTTTCCGGTAGAGGCGTGGCTCGATGGTGTCGGAAAAGAGCTTAAGCTTGAGGGTGTTAATGCTCTGGGGCGAGCATTGTCTCGGTGGAAGAATGTAGATGAAGATACCGGGTTGCGTGAGCTAAAACGTTGGCGAAGCGGGAAGGTATTGCCGAACTGGGATACAGCAATGTTTCTTTGCGATAAGCTGGACGCTGAGCGCCCTGGTACATGGTGGAAGCACCTTGTTCGATACGGAGCAGCTCGGCTACTTCAAAAGTTTCATACACACTGCACTCAAAGCATTATCGCCGAAGGTCGGGATGATGTGCTCAAGATGTTTTATCAGGAGTATCCAAAGTGGTATCGCCATCACCAAGACCTTCACAAAAAAGCCCTCGCATAGAAATGCCCATGCGAGGGCTGGTTTCCTAAGGATTCGGGCTACTTACCGCCTCTCGACGGGGCATTGCCACGACTACCTCCTGATTTTCCGCCTGTTGTGCTTGGCCAGTTTCCTCCTGGTCCCGGATGACTTGATGGGCCTCGTCCACCGCCGTTACTTCCACCTTTTGCACCACCACTATTTCCTTTTGCCATTTTCCTGCTCCTGTTCTATTCAACAGCAAACCACTTGCTGTTTTCTTAAGGAGGAATTTAGAGATCTGGCCTATTGTTAGGTAGTGACACGGAGTTGAAAAACGCAACTTATTTTTACTTTCACACACATTTCACCGGGAACATGGGGCAGGTAGAGGTGATGTGGCCATAAGTAGCCGAATACCCGGGGCTTACAGCTGCCCCATGTCGAGTTAGGCCTCGTGGGGGTTCCATCTCTGACTGGGGGCACGAAAAAGCCCCTCCTCGGCCCGAAAGAGACCGAGAAGGGGCTGGTGGGGTTGCGTGGACTATTCGAATTTAGTGTACGGATAGGGCATGTGACTGGTAATTTTCTCGAACCAGTAGCTAACCTCGTTGTTCTCATCGGTTTCCCGAGTAATCCGAATGCTCCAGCGAGTGAGTGCAAAGACGATATACTGGCCGGCTGCGCCTAGTTCAGTATTCAAAACGTCCTCGATCCATTCCTGAGTGTAGGTCGTTGAGTCTCCGTGATCTTTACGATATGCGTTTAGCCTCATTGTCAGCTTTTCGCCAGTGTAAGATACCAATTCGATTTCATCCGGAAATGGGCCAACGGCGACATCTGCCAACAGTGGAATCAACTTTTTTTCCGTGACTCGTTCTGTGTCGGATGGCCGCATGGCTTCTTCTGCATTCACCATATCCGTGTAGGTGGGGCCGTTGCGGGCTTCCAGCTCAATCGGGCACAGCCGGGCATTGATCTGCTTCGCCAGTGCCGGGTCATCATCTTCATCTGGGATGTAGGCGATGTAGCTAACTTCCCGACGATGCAGAGCATCCACTGCCTCGTGGAAATAGCAGAGAGTTTTCGGGTCATCCGCGCTCGCCGCGAAGCCTTTACCTGCATATAGATCCATCTGCTCTATCCGGATAACGTCCGTTGACTTACTACGGCTTAAGGTCTGAATTCCAACCCAGCGTTTCTTGTCTTCCTTCCACTTCAGCGGGACGTACCAGAATTCTTCGAATCCACCGCAGTAGTACTTAGGGCCAATCTCCATCGTATGGCCTGCTTCATTTAATTTTTTCATTATTTTACCTTTTTCTTAATATTTTTTGTGGTTAAGGGTGCTCCCCCGAGGGGGAGCTTGGTTAATAGAGCCAGTCTTCAGTGCTGTAATTGAAAATTTCGGGGTCAGCGAAGAAGTGGTACCAAACGTTGCACGAATCTTCATCGAATCCATTCATCGGTATATCTTCTTCGTGCCGGCAAATAACTATCTTCGGAAGAAAGAGGCGGTCATTATTCTGCATTGCCTTGTGAAGCCGCATAGAGAATAATCTCTTCCAGCGGGAGTACAATAGCTCTCCATTATCCGACTCTACAGGATAGCCGTGCAGATCTTTCCGTCCTGCATTTTCAAGGATTTCAAGAATGCGAGTCGGGCGAACGAAATCGTCGGTTTGCTGATGGTTCAGCACGACACATGCAACCTTTTCGATCCAGACAAGGCGTTCTGCGTTCTCTTTAAACCAGCGAACCTCGTCAGCATCTTCCAGTGCAATAGTCGGCTCGAACGTAACCTTTTCATACTTTTTCATGATATTCTCCTAATATAAGCCCCCTCCCGAGGGAGGGGAACTCGGTTGAGGTTAGTCCTGCACCATTGCGAACGAGTAGCACGGAGTTTCACGGTCACCACGGTTCACCGACTTGCCTTCTGCATTCATTTCAATGCGGGGCTTCAGCTCTACCGTCCGTTTAATGCGAATGCCCTCGATGACGATTTCATTCGTGCCACGGAACAAAGGCTTCAACTTGCGGCCAACCAGCGTGGAGCACTTAGTGAGGCAGGTGCCCGTCTCAAGAGTCTCGTGGTCCTTCAGGCCGGGAATGAGTCGTTCGAGACCCATGGCTTCAAGCTCTTTGAGGATATCCCCAGTCTGCAAGAGTCCGGTTGAATCCTTGACCTCAAGCAATGCACGGGAAACCTCACGCAGCCAGCTCTGGTTCGGCGTGTAGAGCATCTTCTTCACGTCGGAGTATCCATCGAACATATCCGCCTCGCCCAAGATATCTTTAACGATGTAGTTCATTACACCTGCCCAGCGGGAGAAGTCGTGTGCATGTGCCGCTACAGGATCTACCTTGCATCCTGCTTCGTACCACTCACGAATAATCTTGAACACAGCCCCCAGAAACTCAGACTGGTTTTCACGGATGTGATCGAGAATGAAACCATCGTTTTCATAACGGTGGAACTCATACCCCTTAGCACGCTTCTTAATGCGCACCGGAGCCGTGCGGTTGGCCAAGTCCTTATTTAGAGAGGCCTCATTGGTCGTCATCGAAACTACGGTTCGTGTCGGAACTACGGTGACGTCGGCAGTATACGGATTGGAAGCCGAATAAGTGTCTTCAGTGAGGAAGCTCTCAATCTGCTGGCTCTCAATGTGTCCACGGCAGTTATCGAAGAGAATCATGCCATGACCTGCAATGACCGCACTGTTAAAGCTGCGCTCTGCACTACCGATTCCACGCTGTCCGAAGTTCACAATCGCAGACTGCTGGTTGTAGATGGCAGATTTCATCTTGTTCCAGTAGCCCTTACCCGACTGAGACTCGTTCGACTCAATAAGGTCAATTGTGGCACGACCTTTGAGCAATCCGCCCATCACCAGACTGGGGACAATTAGTGCTGCATAGGCTCGTGAACGGTCGCCAGAACTGACAAAGTCAAAGTCCACCAAAACCTTGTCGAGAATCAGTTTAGCCTCCTCAACAGTCTCTGGTTCCGGCGGTGCTTCACCATGTGCGAAAACATCTCCAACTACGTTTCCTTGGGCTGCAACCATCAGTTTCCCCTCGTGCTCCATAAGGAGCGGACAGGGCGAGATGATCTGGATGGAATGAAGCTGCTCACGGAATTCATCGGTCTCCATAATGCTGGAGGCGAATCCCTGGCCGCATTGAGTGGGAGTTGTCACTCCCTCTCCTTTGACCACCTTGAATGCCACCGGTTTGGTGTACTTCTCAATGAGGTACGCCAAGCGTTTGGTCGTGACGGGGCGAAGTTCATGCTTCTTCCCTTTCTCGACCAGCTCCATAAGAGCATCGCCGTTCATGAAGAAGCGTTCGGTCTTCGCCAACTCACCTGCGATGATCTTGGCAGCATCGGCACGGAGGCCGTGTGTGCTACCCTTGACCACCACAGTCGGCAGTTCAGCTACTTTGGTTTCGATTACTTCTGCGACGGCAGCGTCAACTGCCCCTACGTGTACTTTATCAGCCATTTTTTATCCTTTTGTTATTGGGCTGAGTGCTTGCGACCTGCATCTCGCTGATGCCATGTGTCGCTTGCTATGGACACGATTAGGGGGTAATCCGGGGTATCCTGCATCTGATCATGCATGTTACCTACATAATCGACACAACATGCTTGTATTAAGCATGTTGAGGTGCGTATGTTGTGACGTGTTCGGATTTGTTCTGGCGTGTTCTAGGGCAGTTTTGACTGCCAGGAGCCGTTTCCTGCATTCCGAGAGAGTAGGTGGTAGTGGTAGACCGAATGGTGGAAAGGAAATTGCTTTGGGTTAGCCTTCTGGATCTTGCGGGAGATCTGTTGCCAGTTGAGGGGTTTAGCTTCTTTAAGGTCGTCAGCCAGCTTGAAAAACTCGGCGTAATGAGCACCAAGGCAAAGCATTTTCCGAGCATCGAGTACCAGTTTTCCGACTGTCTTTTTAGGGCAGGATCTCGCTATCCATTTTGTAGTTTCTTCCGGGTGTAACTCCGAATTTTCCTGCCGGAGCTTCTGGTATTCAGCAAAAAATATTTCCCGGGCCTCACGCTCAGTGAGATAGGTCTTCAGGTGTCTGGTCGATTCCTTTTCAAAGCTGGAGTCCTCGTCGTCAATTGTGTCCACAATCGCATTGATCGACCAGTCCGGGTGTTTCTCCCTGAGATCATCATATTTCTTGTAGAACGTGACGGCTTTGGTTTCCCGTGCCGCCCAATCCCGGAATAGTTCCGGGGAGGATTGTCTATCGATATAGCTTGTGGTTGTTGGGTCGTATTCTGATTTAGGGACGATCTCTGGCTCTGCCTCTTGCACGGGTATTGACTCGTCCTCAGTATGCTGTGTGTCAGGCATCTCCTGCTCATGTTCGTGAATGCTCAGAATTTCGGTGATTGCTGCTTCCATATGTTTAGGCTTTGGAAGAATCAGAAAGGCTCCGTCTGGGCAGGAATCTGGGATCGCAATCAGGGCGACTACGTCCTTATAGGAGTTGATGATCGCCGGTCGAATCGTAAGCATCGTATCCTTAGCAGTCTTAAAGTCTGCCGAAAGAGAGGTATCTCTCTTCTTGTAGGGAATACGCAGGGCGAATTTGATCTGACTTAATATGCTAAGCTCATCCGACAGGAATTCCTCGAGGGAAATCCTGTAAGGAAAACGGCCCTTATATTGCAGGGTTCCCAACTGACATAGTTCAGTCCAGGGCAGTTGGAGCAGAGCGTGGTCGGAGATGGTTGTAAAAACCTGTTCTTCCTTCCTGACTAAATCATGCACTCGGAATCCACAATAGGTATGCTTCATCCGATATAAGTAGTAGGGGATCAGCAGCACCAAGAAATAAGAAACATGATGTTGTATAATCTTTGTGCCGTAGATTAGTACCAATAGAAGAAGGAAAGCTATGGTTGTTATAATGAATTCAGCGGCTTCTAGGTTCCCACCTTTTCCGGTTTTCTTTTTGCGCAGGTTCAGAATTAACTGAGCCAGGTGCTGTCGTAGCTTAAAAACAAAATTATTTGCTCTCAGGTTGTTGATCCCTGAGAATATTACATATTTCATGCCTGTCGTGACTTGGTAGGATCTGTCCGATAGTTCGAAAATTTGATGTTTATTGATCGGTGATGAAAAGATTTCTACGAAGGGCCATTTACTGGTTTTTGGGCTATCGATCAGTAACAAGGTTTCGGAATGGGGAACGTCAGGCTTCTCTGAATCAGAAAGATATTCCTGTTCGGAGTTATATGTCGGTCGGATGATTTTATTGATGTTCAAACTCATAGTGCCCATTCGTAAATTCCATAGTTAGCGATACATGTTAATAAAAAAGCATAGCATGAATCAAGTTTCACCCTATTTACTGTGGGGACATGGGGCAACAGGGTGGGATTCTTCTGTAACCGGCCTATTTGCCGGAGGTTACAATTCCCCCATGTTGTAGATGAGGTCATGGGAAGGCACTCGATGAAGGTCAAAGTTTACCCTTTTATGGGGCCGGCAAAACATGCTACAAAACCTTCCCGGAAAACTTAAAATAGGGAGTTTTTCGCAGTTTTGCGATATTTGTAAGGTGTTGAGGTAGAGGATTTACTAGAATCCGTTGGTCGTCAGTTCGACTCTGACCGCCGGGTCAGAAGTCGAACGACATACTTAGGCTTCATGAGAGCCTTTTGGAACGATGATCCAAAGCTCAGTAATCCTCTTTTTATGTTCAGAGAGCACCTAAAATATGTCTATTTCACGACTTTATTCCTTTGATAGATCTGGTGTATTAGTTCCGCTATTTTCTGATTAGTTGACGCTCCTTGATCATGCAGTAGAGCACGGGCACTACGAGCATGGTGACAACTTCGATCAGCATGCCGCCAAAGCTGGGTATAGCCATCGGCACCATGATATCTGATCCCCGACCGGTAGAGGTGAGTACCGGAATCAGTGCGAGGATGGTGGTGGCTGTCGTCATTAGACATGCCCTGACACGACGGGTTCCTGCTTCTACTACCAGTGCCCGAACCTCCTTCTTGGACTTCGGTGTGTTGTCCCGGAAGAGCTGCGTCAGATAGGTTCCCATGACGACACCGTCATCGGTTGCAATACCGAACAGAGCAAGGAAGCCGACCCATACGGCCACACTTAGATTGATGGTGTGTACCTGGAACAGGTTCCGCATCTCCACACCGAACAAGCTGAAGTCTAGGAACCACGGTTGGCCATATAGCCAGATCAGGATAAAGCCTCCCGACCAAGCGATGAATACACCGGTAAAGATCAACAGTGTTGTGACTGTGGATTTGAACTCAAAGTAAATCAGCAGGAAAATAATGAATAGAGCTATGGGCAGAACCATGGAGAGGGTCTTGGCAGCCCGTAGCTGGTTTTCATAGCTACCGGCAAAACGGTAGCTCACGCCCCTCGGAATCTCAAATTCACCGCTGTCGATCTTGGTTTGAAGGTAGGCTTGAGCCTGCTCAACAACATCCACCTCTGCATTGCCAGGCTTTTTGTCGAACACTACATAACCCACGAGGAAGGTGTCTTCGCTTTTGATATTCTGGGGGCCTCGGACATATTTAATTTCAGCCAGCTCCGTGATGGGAATCTGTTTCCCCTTGGTTCCAGGTATCAGTACCTTTTCCAGAGCTTCGATGTTATCCCGGAGTTCACGGCTGTATCGGACCCGAACGGGAAAGCGTTCTCGACCTTCCACGGTTCCAGTTACCTTTTTGCCCCCGATTGCGATTTCTACGATGTTCTGAAACTTTTGGATCGGTATTCCATAACGGGCAAGTGCCTCACGGTCGGGTACGATTTCCAGATAGGGTTTACCTACAATGCGGTCAGCAATCACCGCTGCCGGTTCAATGGATGGAACTTCTTTCAGATATTGCTCTATCTGCAATCCCACCCTTTCGATGGTATCCAGGTCGGGACCTTGCACCTTAACGCCCATGGGAGCCCGCATACCACTCTGTAGCATAACGATTCGTGCAGCAATCGGCTGGAGCATAGGTGCGGAGGTGGTGCCGGGAATCTTGGCCGCATCGGTGATTTCCTTCCAGATATCATCGGGTGTCCGAATATGATCCCTCCATTGTCTGAAGGGCCGGCCCTTGCGGTCCTCAATGAGTTCTCCATGCTCATCCCGGACAAATTCTCCGTTCTGATACTTGAAGTTTATCCGCTTCCCATCCTTGTCTGAGATGTACTCGGGTTTGTAGTTAATGACCGTTTCAATCATGGAGATAGGAGCCGGGTCCAAAGGAGTCTCAGCCCGTCCCAGCTTACCAACGGCAGATTCGATCTCAGGAATCGATTCAAAGGCCATATCCTGCTTCTGGAGGATGTCCAACGCTTCACCTATAGAAGCATGGGTCATGGTCGTCGGCATAAAGAGGAATGAACCCTCATCGAGGTTGGGCATGAACTCCTTGCCGAAGCCCGGAAACAGATGAGCAATTTTCTGGGCAGGCGGTGTGTTCATCACTCTATCTGGAAGCCAGCCGAAGGTTTTGCCGAAGCCGAGCCAGCTGGTTATGCCAACGATGAACAGGGTAAGAGGAATCGAAAGAAAAGCGGCTTTGTGTTTAAGGCACCATTCGAGCAACGGTTTGTAGAAGTGCTGGAACACTTTGAAGAATCCCAGGAGTCCTCCTACGACCAGAGCAACAAATGCGAAGTTTTGTATGAGTCCTTTGTCTGGGCCAAGCGGTTCCCAGTCCTGGGTCAGCAGAACGGCAATTGCACCTATAGCCACGTATATGGCAATGCGGGGCGTCCATGTAATCAGCTTTTTAGGCATCTTGGGTTCTGCAATCCTGTAGATGCCGATGATACTCAACAAAACACCTCCGGCCACGGTCAGCTTGACCGCAAGCAGGATACCTCCCAGCACCAGAGCCATATTAAGAACATTGATCCATTTTTTGCTCTTCATTTTGCCACAGAACAAGAGATGAGCTACGGGTGGCAGAATGGTCAGGGCAATCAGCACTGATGCAATCAAGGCAAAGGTTTTGGTGAAGGCCAATGGTTTGAACAGTTTGCCCTCAGCTCCGATCATGGTGAAGACCGGAAGAAAGCTCACCACGGTGGTCATCACCGCTGTCAGTACCGCACTACCTACTTCGGAGGAAGCTCTATGAACCACCTCCAGCTTTGACTCAGAGGGATCGGCCTTATCCAGATGTTTAAGGATGTTTTCACAGATGACGATCCCCATATCAACAATGGTGCCGATAGCGATCACGATGCCAGAAAGGGCCACGATATTGGCCTGTACATTGAAGAGCTTCATGGCAATGAAGGTCAGCAGAACGGCCAGGGGGAGCATGGAACTGATAACCAGTCCGCTGCGGAGGTGCATGACCATGATCAGTACAACGATGATTGTGATCAATATTTCCTGGCCGATAGCCTCGTTCAGGGTGCCGAGCGTTTCATAGATGAGTCCGGTTCTGTCATAGAATGGAACCACGGTGACTTTGCTGAGGGTAATCCAGTCGGGCCAATCAGAACGTACGGTGCTACGCAGGTACTCCTTCCAGTTATCCTGATTGAGCGTGCCGTTCTCATAGGCATCGAACCCTTGATTAAGAGCAAAGGAGGAAATGGTGTCCCGGTCCGTTTTCTTGAAATCAATGATGGCTTTGGCCGGCAATGAATCCTGAGTCTCGGTAATCTTCTCTTTGACGTTGGCGATCACCTGGAGCGGATTGTCACCGTATCGGGCCACTACAACTCCACCGGCAACCGAGGCGCCGCCTTTGTCCAGAGCACCACGACGAGTGGCCGGTCCCATAGATACATCGGCCACATGTTTGACCAGTACGGGAACGTCATCGTCATTCACCTTGATCACACTGTTTTCAATGTCTTCAATCTTCTTGATGAAGCCGATACCACGAATGAAGTATTCTATGCGGTTTACTTCAATGCTCTTTGCTCCTACATCAATATTTGCTCCACGCACAGCGGCATAGACCTGGTCCACACTGACCCCGAAAGCACGCATGGCATCTGGATCGACATCCACTTGGTATTCACGGACGAAGCCGCCGATGGAAGCGACCTCTGCCACACCGTCAGCCGAAAGGAGCCAGTAACGGGCATACCAGTCCTGAATGGTACGCAGTTCCTCGGCATCCCAGCCTCCGGTTGGATTACCATCAGGGTCCAGTCCCTCCAGCGTGTACCAGTAAATCTGGCCAAGGGCTGTAGCGTCGGGGCCGAGTGTTGGCTGCACTCCTTCGGGAAGCGTTCCCGCAGGCAGTGAGTTCAGCTTTTCCAGAACACGGGTTCGGGACCAGTAGAACTCTACGTCATCCTTGAAGATGATGTAGATCGATGAAAAACCGAACATAGAATAACTGCGGATGGTTTTAACACCGGGAATACCCAACAGTTGAACCGTAAGCGGGTATCCGATCTGGTCCTCCATGTCCTGGGGAGAACGTCCCATCCATTCCGTAAATACGATCTGCTGGTTCTCTCCAATGTCAGGTATCGCATCTACCGCTACAGGGTAGCGCTGTAGTTCGCCGACCTTCCAGTCAAAGGGGGCTACGAGCAGTCCGCCAAAAAGAACGGCAATGGTGAAGAGAGCAACGACGAGCTTGTTCTCCAGGCAGAAGCGCATGAGGCGGCCGACTGCAGATTTTTGCTCATGAGTCTGTGCGGGATCAGTGCGCATGGCTGTGCTCCACCTTTTCGGTTTCTATACCCGCATCCTGCATCTTCTTCAGGTACTTATCCGGATTCTCAAGGAATGCGGTATCACATCCGGGGCAGCAGAAATAGATGCGCATACCCTCGTGGTCAACGTAGACCTCTTTGTTGATCGGATTGTCCATGACCGGGCAGAGCGTCTGCGGTTTTGGGCCGCCGATACTTTTCTGAATCTCACCGCAGCGAAGCATTATATCCCCGAAGTACGGGTTCAGCAGTTCATCCGTCTTCTGCAACCAGAATCCTCCGGTGTCGTTGAAGGCCATCGGGCAGTAGGCTTGGTAGACGGGTTGGTCGAGCGGGAATACCTGTACCGTTTTAACCAACTGCTGGGAGAGCTGGTAGAACAGTTCACGCTGCTTTTCTATGGCATCTTCCTTCTGAAGTTTGACCAGCGGCGCATTCAGATGCTTCAGGTGTTTCATCCAGACCATATGGGCATCGCTTTCTAAGAGTCCCATGTCCACGGCATCCAGTTTTTCCTTCATGCCAGCGGCCCCGGCTTTAGCTTCCTCCGGCGAATCACCGGAGAGAGCCATGTGAATGGTAAAGTATGCTTCAACGACCGATTTAAGCTGATTGCTGAATTCAGCAGGAACTGCCTGTGGTGCCAGATCGTCAGCAGGGCCTTCTGCCATTTCATGCTCGCTATGATCCATGCGATCCGCAGACATCATACTCGGCTTGGCCATGATCTGGAGTTCGGCATCCAGCTTGAAGGCTCCACGGGTTACTACTCGTTCACCTTCATCGAGGCCGCTTTCAACTACGTAGAAATCTCCGAGCCGCACTCCGAGAACAACTTCACGTCCTTCATAGGTCGGCTTTTCCTTATCCTGAAGTTCAACATACACCACGGCACGCTTACCTGTTTTCATGGCTGCCGTCACAGGGATCAGGAGCGGTGCATTTGATTCTGTCTCCGATACGTAACCCAGCGATTCTGCTGTAACGAGCGGCATACCGCAAACATCACAGCTTCCCGGACCATCCTTAATGACTTCAGGATGCATCGGGCTGATCCATTTTCCGGCAAGTCCGGCATTCATGACCTTCCCATCCTGGGCTACCTTAGGTCTTGCTACGGCACGAACAAACATACCCGGTTTAAGTGCGAGGCCTGGGTTGTCCACGATCACCCGGACTTTGGCGGTGCGTGTAGCTGGAGTTATTATGGGATCAATGAATGAGATGGTTCCTTCAAACGTCCGTCCGGGATAGGCTTCCGTTGTGAACTCGACCTGTCCTCCATAGCGGAGCCAGTTCAGTTCGCTTTCATAGGCATCAAGCTGAATCCAAACCTTGGAGAGGTCGGCAATTGTGTAGATTTTAGTGCCGGTCTGAACATACATCCCTTCCTGCGTATTCTTGTGGATCACGATACCTGAGCCCGGTGAGTAGATCGTCATATGATCACTTGGTTTGCCCCGTTCCTCGATCTCGGCAATCTGCTCGGCATTAAATCCCCAGAGCCGAAGCTTTTCCCGTGCGGCAACAACGGTCTGCTCTGCCGTTTCCACCAGGATGGAACTCTGGCTGTTTTCGAGCTTCTCAAGTGTGCTGATAGCCTGAATCAACTCCTCCTGGGCGGTGAGTAGCTCCGGGCTGTAGAGTTCTGCCAGATGGTCTCCTTTGCGAACGGGGACTCCGGTGTAATCAACGAACAGTCGGTCTAGACGGCCGGGAATCCATGCAGAAATATAGGATACTCGGGTTTCATCATAATCGACTTTTCCCACCATCCGGACTTCTGCCGACATAAGCCGCCGGGTGACCTCGGCAGTTTCAAGTTCCATGAGTTTGGCGGCGTATTCACTCACGCTGATTTCCCGCTCGCCGCCATCATTGGATCTGGCTTCAAGGGGTATGAGGTCCATAAAGCAGATCGGGCATTTTCCAAACTTGGGAAGTTGTATCTGGGGATGCATGGAGCAGGTCCAGACCTCAGGGCCTTTTTCAGCATGCTCCGCATGTTCGGCTTCTGATTCTACAGAAGAGGATGGGCTGAACTTCCGTCCACTCAAAAAGGCGATGAACACAAGGATCACTATGCCTAATGTCGCCAAGCTCTTTTTCTTTTTCAGTTTCATTTCCCTTCTCCCTGTTCAGTCAGATAATCGTTTCCTGTCAGCATGCTCAGTTCGGCTCTATGAATAAGGTGGTCGGCGAGAGCCCTTTCGAGGGACAGTTCGAACTCAAGGAGTACCCGCTCGGAATCAATCAAGTTGATGAACTCCATTTTACCGGATTCAAAAGCGGTGCGGTTGACCTCCATGGATTGTTTCGCCTTTGGAATAAGGCTGTCTCTGTACAAGGTAATTTTGCGATCAGCATCCCTCAGCTTGTAGAGGACGCTCTGAATGTCGGCATCCAGCGTCTGTTTACGGTTCTCCAGCGTAAACTGAGCTGCCGTCTTCTGGTAATTTGCGGATGCAATCCGAGACCTGTTCTTTCCAAACCATAAGGGAAGGTTGAGCCCGATCGTTCCAATGATCGGGTCTTTTCCGCTATCAGTAACCGGCATATCCGCCTCACCGGTCTGAATGTACTGAACACCAAGAGTGAAGTCGGGTAGTCTTTCCCGTTTGGCTAGTGTGACCTTGTGCGCTCCCTGCTCGACACTATGGGAGAGTGCGGCCAGTTCCGGGCTGGTTTGATTCAGGGATTTAACAAGGGCTTTATGATTCAGTTCTAAACCTGAATAAGGAAGACCTTCCGGCCAGGGCAATGGAACTGAGCCGGGTCTGTTGAGAGCGGCGTTTAGTTGAGCCATCTGAGGTTCTCTGAGATCGCTGAGGGAGGATAACTGATCCTCCAGTCGCCCCAATTCAACCTGAGCTTGTAGCACAGGACCCATTTGAGAACCCGATTTGTACCGGGCCCGTGCAACATTTTCCAAATCCCCTATGAGCTGAATGCGGTCATTCGTGATATCGATACTGCGTTTAAGGTAGTGGAGTTCGGCGTACGCCTTCGTAATTCGATAATCAAGGTTCAGCTTTTCCTGACGGTAGGAATCGCCGTAGGTTTCGGCCAGAGCGGTTGCAATGGCTTTTCGTGCGGACTGTTTTCCGAAGCCCGGAAAAGTCTGGCTCAGCCGAAACTGATGGTTTTGAGGACCAACCCGAGTTTCAACAGACTCGAAGTAGTAGCCGTAGGAAAAGGATGGGTCCGGCAATGCTTTCTGGACTGAGATATTCTCTTCCTGTCCTTTCCACTGATTGAATGCCGCTTGCAGCCTCGGGTTGTTTTCGGCTCCGTAGAGCAGTGCCGACCTCAAAGTCAGGTTGGTTTGCAGACTGTCGGCCTGAGTCAAAAAAACGACCGACTGGAACAGAACCAGGAGCGATGAATATCTCAACATAGCAATTCCTCTTGTTTATAAACGAGCAGGCAATCGGGAGACTCCCCGTCCCCGTGTAATGCTTTGCTCTGATCGAATACTATTTCTTTTTATCAGTTCTATCGAGGGTTATGCCTTCGGCTTCAAGCTGTTTAATATACTTGTCCGGATCAGCTTTGATTTTGCTGATGCATCCCTTACAGCAGACATAGATACGTTTACCTTTTACATCCGCATACTGGGCCTCGTTAATTTTTCCACCCATCACGGGACAGGTCGTCTGCTTCTTAACCTTGGGTTTCTGTTCCGAGGCCAATGAGGTGAAGCCTGTTCCGACAAAAGCGGCGGTGATGAGGGCGATAGCTTTAGTTCTTTTCATAGGGTGTCCTTTCTATTTTTCCATCCGTTTGATGACTTTCAGTATCTCTTCTGTTTTCTGGTCTATTTCGGCTTGGTCATTTGATTCAAATGCGTCGACGACGCAGTTTTTAAGGTGCTTTTCAAGGATCAGTTTACTGACCGATTGCAGGGCTGCTCTGGCAGCCTGGATTTGAGTGATGATATCGATGCAATACTCTCCGTCATCGATCATGCGACTGACTGCCTTCACCTGACCTTCGATGCGGGCGAGCCGTGTCTTGTTCTCACTATGGGTAATCGTACTTTTCATGGTTCATATCCTTCACTTTGTTGTAATGATAGATACCCATAGGGGGTATAGCGTTCAAAAATAAGATAAATAACTACCGGATTACTAATATATTGGCGTCAGATGATAAATGTGACGTGCTATTGAACTGCCCTGGTATGGAAAAAAACAAATAATCCGATTCTCTTATATCGAATAAAAACTACAAAAACGTAGAGAATAGGGGCTTCAGGCTAAAACCTTCCCAGAAAAATTACCCGATCTGCCGAAGATGGGTTTTTAAAATAGTTTCACGCACCTATCACAGGGGACATGGGGCAGAGTGGACGGGTGCTTATGTAACCGGCCTATTCCCCGGGATTTATGAATGCCCCATGTTGTAGAAAAGATCATGGGAAGGCACTCGTGGAAGGTCAAAGTTTACCCTTTTATGGGGCCGGCAAAACATGCTACAAAATCTTCCCGGAAAACTAAAAAACGGGAGTTTTTCGCAGTTTTGCGATATTTGTAAGGTGTTGATGTAGAAGATTTACTAGAATCCGTTGGTCGTCAGTTCGACTCTGACCCCCGGGTCAGAAGTCGAATGACATTTCCTGATTCAATAAGCTCTAATGAGCACCGAATATATGTTCCATGTTTGGAGCGGTGTTACAAAAGATGAGCCGTCATTCTTTGCGATTTTTTACTGTCCTTATGCTTCCTCAAGAATGGCCGTCAGTTCGTTGAAAAGCATCGCCCGCTCAGTAGATGAAATCCGAGTTCTCGATACTCTGTATTGCCTTTGAGTAGCTTGTGATTCGGTATACCCTTTCCTTCTACCGTTCAGGAGGTCTTCTTGAAATTAAGGGTAAGTGTGCTTGGATCTATCTATTAGAGCAACGCAATTGATGTGATCTGGTGTTATTACAATAAATAATCTGATTGGTAATGGTGACTTTGAATTGGGAATGCTGATTACGCTAGCGAAGAATTGTTCTAGTCCTGTTCGCTTGGTTGTTGATGCAAAGTACTAAAATAATAATTTTATCTTTTCGATCTTGTGATGACAAAATGTGTATCTATATTAAGTGTTTTCATCTTTAAGGTAGAGGGCGTTGCTGTAGTTCGGCTATTAGTGACATGAAGGCGAGGAGGTTATTTGTGAACGATGGTTTTAAGTGTGTATTTGGGTTATCTGATACGTTGCAGAGGTACATGAAGAAATGGTCTTTTTCTGCCGTGGTTCTGTTTATGTTTGCTGGGCAGACTCTTTGGGCAGATCTTCCTGCCGATATTCGAGTCCCACAGGACTGGTACCTGACTGATACACACGATATCGATCTTCTAGGATCTACATATAGAATCCGGATGTATTACAGCAAGAGTCTGGTCGATGAACGCGATAAGGGGAATGTTTTCCTAGTACCCGTTATTACTGAACTCGATGGCGGAGTTGAGAAACTCGTTGAGTCTGGTGCGGATGATCTTTATTCAGCTCTGAATTACTATGCTGCAGTACATTATAATCCCTCGAGTTGTTATCAGTTCTTCCGTGATGGTGATGCCTGGATGTCAGACTGCGAAGCCTGGGTAGCATATTATGATAATACGCTCTATGACACTGAAGCTGCAGTATTGGCTACAGGGATACAGGTTAGTAAGACAGCTATAGGTATGTTGTTAACTGCAGGCGCCAGTAGTCCTGCTGTGTTGGTTGAGTGGACCTCGAACCTATACGACCGCTTTAATTCGATTTATGGTTCGTTGGCCGCAGACAGACTTCATGCAGCAGCTGCAGCGCTTGCATTTGCTGACCCGGCGGCCTATGAGAATGCAACCGGTGAGTTTGGCGAAACAGTTTGGGCTGGTGTCGAAAAATATTATTCGCCGGAGTACAAGGCGAGGATTAGTTATGCTTACGGTGCTTCAGGAGATATAGAAAAGGGGATTAAGTTTGTCGAGCAGGTGGAGGCCTACCACTGGTTAAAAGTTAATGGATTTGGAGAATTGTCCGGTGGTGCTGGAAAGGTGTTGGCATCGGGGGGAGCTCTCATAGGCGACCTTGCGGTGGGGCAGCTTGCGACAATGGCCACCGACGCAGAAGCATTACACCAGGAAAGCTTGCGAGTACAAAATTTTCATGCTTTGGCTCTGTGGCATGTTTGTAACCAAGGAGCTAATGCGAGTTTAAGACTTCCCTACTGCACAACGCCGAGCCAATTGATGGAGCAGTGTATGCAACTGAAGTATCTCAACTGGCATAGGCTCCGGACTTTGCAGATGCTCAGTGTGAACATGCTTGATTACAACCAGATGCTTCTCGGTGATAGCTGGGTAAAGTGGTTGGGTGACGAAAAGAAAATCCTCGGCCAACTGGAGGACAACCTTGAAGTCACAGAAGGTTTGTTCTCCAGTTTTCAAAAAGATGTTCGCTCTGTGATGCATTCGTGCCAGGTGGCTGATGACTATTTTGCAGTTATTTATCCTGCGGCAGTAACGCTTGAAACTCCTCAGGTTATTGAGGTTGAAAATAATAGTGGTGTTTTGCGTGTGGAGCCCGGCTCCCTTTCATTTGGGATTATCCCTTCGGGCGGTGTCGCTACGATCCCGTTGGTTGCTTTTAATTCCGGAGGGATATCAGGTTTTTCCTGGCAGGTACAAGGACTGGACTCCGGGCCCTTTTCAATTGTAGGTGCTACCTCTGGTATTATTTCTTCCAATGAGGGTCTTGAGCTGTTGGTTAGGTATGATGGCGTTTCCGAGGGAAGCTTGTCAGATAGTCTTTTACTCACGGCAGTGTTCGGCGATGGAACCGAGCAGACTTCGGCCATAAATATTTCAGCGAATGCGGTTGATGCAGAGAATTTCACTGCATTGGACCGCCCGATAGAATTGGCTCGTGGCATTTTAGGCAGTGTACAGGATGGCACTTATCTCAGTAGGCAATATTCGAGTGGTGCCTGGGAGGATCTGGGTTGGCAGGGGGGCACGAACCGATTGCGTACGATGGGGTATACGGATAATACCGTAGCGACTTCCATTGTGAAATTTGATCTTCCGGCGGGGCTGGAAGATACCACCATAATCTCTGCAGAACTGTGCCTGCGCTGTGCCTCTGTAGAACAGTCCGGCAAGGTTGTTCTATATGAGCACGGATATAGCTTTACCGAAGCTTCGTGTGTTTTTGCCGAATACCGAACGGATAGTCAATATTTGGATATGTCGATCGTTTCCTCCCCAAGAGAGGTAACATTCTCAGGAAGCCGCCTGCGCGATCTTGTTCAGAAGTGGGTTGCAGATCCTGACAGTAACAATGGATTTCTGATGCTTGCACCGGATTATGCTGATTTGAGTTTTTACTCATCAGAAGATTCCACACTGGCATACCGCCCTAGCCTTAAGATTGAATATCAGCATTCAGATAATCGTAAGCCTTCATTGTCGATCCATACCCCCCGTAGCGGATGGATGCAAGCTGGGCCTTGCACGGTCAGCGGACATGCTTTTGATTTCCACGGAATTGATAAAGTGACAGTAAACGGCGGTAAGGCTTCACTGTCCAGTGTTGACGATCGTACGTGTTCTTTTTCGAAGGTTATTCAGCTCCGGCCAGGGCGCAATGAGATCGCAGTTGTTGCCGAAGATGGTTCGTTGGAAGAAAATGAGCGCAACAAGAGTGTGACTGTGTGTACGCCTGATGTCGCCCTTGTTCTGGACGACTATAATTTACAGCTGTCCCAGGGAGAGTCGGCTGATGTGCAGATCACATGCAAAGCTATGTATGGTTTTGACAGTCAGGTAATGTTGAATTTTGACAGTTCCCCCCTGGACCTGACATTGGACGAAACAGAAGTGTCCGTTGGAGGCAGTGCCATGCTCAATCTTCACGCAGGTGAGGATCTCGCTCCGGGTGAATATCAGGTGCTGTTGCGGGCTCAAGGAGGAGGCGTGGAGCAGGTTGCCGAAATAACCGTTCTCGTTTCCGATGGAAAAGCGCCTGAATTGTTAATTTCAACTCCTTCAGAAGGTGTGATTACTACAGAGTCTACTTGGACGGTGGCTGGTTCAGCCCGCGACGTAGGCAGCAGTGGGTTGGCTGATGTGTCTTGTGCTGCTCTTCGGCCGGTCGGTGAGCTGACGAATCAGGGGACACTGGGTTCGTGGAAGTTTTATGTGCCGCTGGAGGGGGGGCAGAATGTATTCTATATTATCGCTAAGGATAATGCGGGTAATGCAACACGACTACGTTGTAATGTTATTAAGGCCTCTGGGCCTGTGTCAGCACCGGTGGTAACCAATCTGGTTGATGGTGCTGTTGGTGTGGCCGTTGTCGGTACGACGCTTGAATGGGATCGAGTCCCCGGTGCTGATGAATACAGAATCTACATAAGTACGGTCTCAAGTGATGTTGCTTTTGGGGGAGCGGCGATAGATGGTGCTATAGAACTGGTAACTTCGCGACCAAGAGCAGAGTTGCCGGTACTGACGTCGGGGTTGACGTACTACTATCGCATTGATGCCGTGAATGATTATGGTGTTATGTCTTCAGCCGTACGCTCTTTCTCAACTTTGGGAGATGAAATTGTTGCAGAATGGCGGTTTGAAAATATTTCCAATGGCATCTGTAAAGACCGTACGGGAGCAGGTAATGATCTAACCGTTAGCGAAGCAACCAATGTGGTGTCGGGATTGTTGGGCGATGGGCTTCACTTCTCCGCTACAGGGCATCATGCACGGGTAGTAAATATCCCCTATGAGAGTAAGGCTGCACTGGGATTCTGGTTTAAAGGATGCTCTTCATCAACAAACAGTTCTGATTGGGCACCTCTGGCTAATGTTCGTGGAGTGCCGCTTGAAATCAATAGTGAGAATCGGCTCCGCGTCCGTGTTGGATATGGAGAATGGATTACCGAGCCCTGTTCTAAAGGTACATGGAACTGTGTCATTTTTTCGATTAACCAACCGGGCAATGGCATGCGGATCAGCGTATTCAGTGATAATGAGTGGTCACACACATTCTGTTCTTCAACCATCCCGCTGTTAACCGGTGAAGTCACGCTAGGCTCTGATGTCGCAGGTGCTGCTCATTTTATGGGAACCATAGATGAAATATCCCTATTGTCTATACCGGTCGCTGAGGCGGACTGCGGGGATTTCATCGCCAGGGTTCAGCAGTCCGCTACATTCAGCTATACGTTCAGCATTATGGCGAAGAGCAACGAGTTAATACCGGATGCCGAATTGATATTGGATCAAGCGCAATATTACAGTACAACCAACGGAGTCATTCGCCTGGAACTGAATCCTCGGATCTCATCTGTCGATGCAGTTGCAGATCATTACACTTTTTCCGAGAAGACACTCAATCTGCGGTGGGCAGATGAGAACATAATGGTTTTGCCTGCGGACAGCCGTCCCTTTGGTTGCAGTGTTGACGTGCCCGGATACGCTTCGCTTGGCGATCCGGTATCGATAACCACGCATGCATTTGATTTTGAGGCGGGTGAAGATGAGTATTTTGTTGAGCCTTATAAGGTGCGTGTGGGTACCAACGGGGAGGTTTATATTCTCGACCGGAAGCAAAGCCGGTTGTACCGCACAATCGATGGCAATACCCTTCAGGTAGTTGCAGGTACCGGCGTCGCCGGGTACAACGGAGATGGCATTCCGGCAATCGAAGCAGACCTGAATGGTCCTTGGGGGTTTTGTCTGGATGATACTGGCAATATATACATCGCTGATAGAGGGAACCATCGAATTAGAAAGGTGGATCCGGGAGGGATAATCTCGACTTTTGCTGGAACTGGCGTGGCATCGAAAGATGAATCAACAGTTTCAGGTACTGCGACATTGTGCGAGATCAATAGTCCTCAGATGGTAGAATTCATTGATGGTTACGTTTACCTGGATGACTGGGATCGTGAGGCCATTTTGCGGGTGAATAGTTCGGGAACTATCAGTCTGTACGCGCAACCAGCCGATTATGCGATAGCACCTAAAAGCTCCATAGGCATGGGAGATATTCTTGCGTTAGTGAAAGATACGAATGGAGCGATGCTTGCGCTGGAAGAAAATGATATGATTTTGAAGCTGAACGGAGGTAGCTCGTACAGCATCTATTCTGGCAATTATCACTTCGATCATATGGGAGATGGCGCAGACGTTGGGCGTGGCGGATTCAATGAAGCGACTGATCTGGTTATTGGGTCGGGCTATATGGCCGCGAATACGAAACTTGTCGCAGATCATGGAGTTCGCCGCTTACGTTACGTGGACGGAAATAAATGGTACACGTTTGCTGGAAATGGTGGACTGGGATTCCCCATTTATGGGCGCGACGCGCGGACCTGCGCTTTGCGCGTACCGGTTTCGTGCGACAGTGACGGCAGTAATATTTATATCGCCGATGAAGGCAACTACAGCATCTTTAAAGTTGACGCTTCGGGAGTCATGAGGCCGTTTTTCGAGAGTGGCTGTGTTCCTTCCGCTGGGATTTTGGAGTATCAGGTGGACTATGGTGACGGGACACTGAGCGAATGGTCAACAACTATGGTGTACGAGCATGTCTACGTACAGGCCGGTGCGTATGAACTGCGGGCTAGGTCAAAGGATGCCGGCGGTCAGGTCTCTGAATGGAGTGCGGCTGCATCCACTCGGATTTATGATGAAGGTGCCTCCGCTAAAGTCACCACTTATACCGATGAGGTGGTCAACTTGAGTGAAGTTCCCAGCGGGGAAAGCGTGGTTGCCCGTCGCTGTTCAGTGCTCTCTGCCGGACAATTTTCTATCGGGTCTGGAGCGAAGCTGATTCTGGATAACTCATCTTTGTATCTTCCAGAAGGTAGCGATGTTGCGATTGGATTCGGTGGCGAGCTACTCACCATGCCGGGAAGTGTCATCACGGCTGACAATATTTCCAGCGACCTCGATGGTTCCGAAACATGGTGGACAGATACCGATGATGCAAGAGTTGAATTCAATGGATCACGCATAAACTGTCGCAGTATGAATCTGGATGTCACGAGTTATATTCAACGGGAAACGGACATCATGGTTCAGGGTGCGAATGGGGTCTATCCCGACTCCAAAAATGGAGATGAGGCATCGTTTATTATTCGTTCTGTAGAGGGTATTCAGATTCTTAACGATTCATCATTTGAGCTTGAAGGCGGTGCGGGAGCTAATGCTAGTGCAGACGATGCAAATGGGGGAGTAGGAGGAGGCATGCGCCTCGAACTGTTATCCAAGGCGGACATTATTCTCGACAATGCTATTGATATTCGAGGGGAGGGAGGTGCCGGTGGCGTTTCAACATCTAGTCGTGAGCCGGGGCACAGTGGAAATGGTGGCGATGCAACCGTCAATATTCAAGCGGATGGAGATGTGCCGATACAGCAATGCGAGTTAGACATCGAAGGTGGGGGGGGATTTGACGGGAGTTCTTCTTATAAGGAATCTGCAAGAAATGGAGGGGGGGCAGGAAGTGCTGGCCTATATATTTCTTCAGTTTCAGGAACTGTCGAGTGCGTGAATTTTTATTACGAAGGAAGCGCCGGTGATTCTGGTGATGGAGGTTATGACCGTAAGGCTTACTATTCTGGCGGGAATGGAGGTGCTGGAGCTTCCAGTACTGTGCATATTAGTGCTGCAAAAGATATTGTCATTAAGGGGTCAAAATTAACCGCCTCTACTGGAGATGGTGGGAATGGTGGGGATGGAGATAATGGTGATCGAACAGGAATGGGAGGGATAGGCGGTACTTTGGTGGTTCAAATGATCTCTGAAGAGCAATTGATCATGACCAATTCATATTTTGCTTTCTATTCTGGTGATGGTGGGCATGGAGGCCAAGGGGCAGATGGTAATGGTAGTTCGGGGCAGGGGGGTTATCCAGGAATTGGCGGTGAATCGATTTGTGATCTGAAAACTGATACTCTCAGTATATTTGACACGAGATTTAAGGTGCGAACTGGTCAAGGGGGGGATGCGGGGGTTCCTTATAGTACAAGTGGGTTTTCTGGAGCATCGGGAGGGGGGATCAATTGGTTCTGGGAGGCAGATGAACTGACGTTCTTGAGGTCTGATATAGATATTGAGGCGGGAGACGGTGGCGCGGGCGCTGTCGGCAATCGCGATTCAGGCAGTGGTGGTTCTGGTGGAGCGTGCGACGTAAATCTCGCAATCAGTTCTTCTGTGGATCTACTTGGTTCTTCTATAGACCTTGACGCAGGAGATGGAGGAAAGGCTGCAAGTTCCGGGCACTATAATTCCCCGCGAGGAGGTCTTGGAGGAAACGTTTCATTCATGATGACCAATACTGTGGGGCGTTTAGACATAGTATCTAGTTCGCTCACTTTCAATGCAGGCGATGGCGAAGATGGAGGCGGGGCCGATACGGATCCCGGAGGAGGGGGAGGTGCCGGTGGAAGTAGTGAGGTGTTCTTCCGGGCTGACCAGGTTTCTTTTATACAAACTGATACCTTGCTTCGTGTTGTGGGCGGGGATGGTGGTAACGGAGGGCCGAGCTATGGAGATGGTAGCAATGAGGGAGGAGGCGCTGCCGGTTTGGGAGGTGAGGGCTTCATTGAAATACATGCTCTTGGGCAGGTTTCTAGTTCGAAGGCGCGGATTGAAATAGAGGGCGGTTCCGGAGGTAAAGGAGGCCGAGCGGGAGAAGACGAAGACAGTGTTGATTCGGTTGGGGCGAATGGAGGGCCTGCGTTCATGCGTGTAGAGAGCGGCTCCTGTGTAGCTGACGCGTCAATTATATCGATTATTGGTGGTGTTGGTGGCCGAGGACGCTCCAATGACGCTGGTGATGGTGGCGATGCGCTGCTTACTGTTGACAGCACGAACTCAATTTTCACCTCAACACGCTTGGATGTTGTCGGAGGTTTGCCCTCTCAGAATGATGCGGGAGTTTATTCTGCGAAAGGTGCTGAGTCTGTGGATATTCAGGGGGAGGCGTTTGTTTCGGAAGGCTATCTGAATCAAGATGTTCGTTTTGCGGCCGGAGCAGATGTGCGCAAAACGCTCATGCGCAGTTTCAGTGAGGTTGATTCATCCAGAGGAGCGGATCTAAGAGATGCTGGCATTTCAATCTATGACTTCGTTTCTCTGAATTACGCAATACCGCGACCGTTCGGGGAATCTTGGACGCTGACGTATCGCGCTGCTGAGTCCAACTGGGTTGTTTCGTCTTCGATCATCGGTTCCTTAGCAGAGCGCGTGAGCTTTGGTGAAACATTTGAGTCGCCTGAGTTGGGTGTTGTTTTCTCACTAGGCACAAACGGTTGGTTTGCGTGGTCAGAGGGAGACTCGATCTCCTTCTCCGTTGAACAGCCGAATCTTGCTACTACTTCGGAGACTGCTGATCTTGATGCTGTGAAGCAGATCGCCATCCAAACTGCAGATGGGATTGCTTACAAAGGGCAGGTGACCGTCTATGGATATGTTGGCCAGGAAGAGCATTCTTCTTGGGAGTTTTTAGAGCCTCCGTATTGCATTAGCCTGCCAGGATGGACTGTGGGGTCGAATGAGTACACTTCTGTTTCTGGTTCTGACTATCGTATTCGCCTTCAGGCTCCCGGCAGCTGTCTGGAGCTGACCACCTTCGTTATGATAGCTGGGGTGCCGACTTACACACTGACGGCAGATAGTGATAGTGATGGTTTATCTGATCTTACTGAGCAGACGCTTGGCACACTATCCTGCTCTGATGATAGCGATGGCGATGGCCTCTTGGACTGGGAAGAGTATTATCTTGATCAGTACGCTGGTGCTGATGCGACAAAGGGTGATTCTGATGGAGATGGAGTCAATGATGGAGATGAGTTTGAGGACGGAACCAATATAGGTGATCCTTTAAACTATGGAGACCGTCCGCCTATGTTTGCATTTGTTGGACTGGATCCTGATAATCCTAGAGCTAGTGATGGAATCAGTGCTCGTTGGGTGGTGAGTGATCCTGACTTTGATCCAATCAATGTTGAGTACCGGTGGGTGTATAACGATGACACAATCGTGGAAAGTGGAATCCTTACAAACATTGAGGCTCAGCCTGGAATAAACACCTTGAGTTTGACCTCATCAGTTCAGCGGGATGATGTTATCAGGTTTGAGTTAGTGGCTTATTCCGGATCTCCGGTCAGATGGTCGTCTTGGACTAATACAGAATCTGTTGTGATTGCTAACAGTCCACCTGATCCAACCATCCCGTCTGTAATGTCGGTCGCTCCTGGAGAAATCAGCGAACTGGAATTGTCAGCAACGGATGCTGACGGGGACAGCCTGATTTGGTCTCTATCCCCGCCAGTATTAGCTCTGCAATACAATTCCATGATGGAACCATTGGCCGAGACAGCAAATGATTCAGGGATAGATTATGGTGAAGTGGAAATTAATGCAGACGTTGTCACCTATACATCAGGCCTCGGATTCTATACTCAGGATGTGTTCTCGGTGTATTGTTCGGACGGAATTGATGTTAAGCAGCATGATGTGCAGGTTTTAGTGGCTCATACAGATTCGGATGGTGATGGTATCAATGATTATGAAGAACTGTATGTCCATGGAACCGATCCGGATAACTCCGACTCCGATGGAGACGCCGTGGATGATGGCCAAGAGCTTTCTTTAGGTTTAAATCCGAATAAAGCGGATACTGATGATGATGGGTTAGCAGATGGAGAAGAAGTTAATACCTATGGGACCAATCCGCTAGATTCTGATTCCGATGATGACGGATTATCAGATGGTGATGAAGTCCGTATTCACAATACTGATCCTTTGGAATCAACAGAGTTTACCTTGATTTTTGATAGTGCCGGAGGTGCGCCAGTCAACGAAATTAGGCAGAGCTATAATACTGCAGTAATTGCTCCAGCCGATCCCTCGCGTATAGGTTATAGCTTCTCTGGCTGGAGTCCTACGGTTCCGACTACTATGCCATCGACCAATCAGACACTAATTGCACAGTGGATGATCAACCAGAGCACGCTGAGCTTTGAAAGTGATGGCGGCACAACAGTTGATCCAATTACACAAGACTATGGTACTGCGATAACGCCTCCTTCTGATCCAACGCGGATCGGCAATTCGTTCATTGGTTGGGTCCCGGAGGTTCCGGAAATAATGCTTGCCAGTAACTTGACGGTGACGGCGCAGTGGTCGATCAACCAATACACGCTGAGCTTTGACAGTGTGGAAGGATCTTCCGTCAATCCAATCACGCAGGACTATGGAACAGTGGTAACTCCGCCTGCGAATCCAACACGTACTGGCTATACCTTCACCGGATGGAACCCGGCGATTCCGCCAACCATGCCCGCTACAAATCTGACGGTAACGGCGCAATGGGAGGCCATTCCAGAGACAACGTACGCTCTATCCGTTGAAAATGGAACTGGGGATGGTTCCTATACAAACGGTGCGGAGGTCAATATTGAGGTCGATACTGCTCCAAACGGTCAGGTATTCGACGGATGGTCAGTTATTCCGGCTGAGTATGCTGGGAATATTGCAGACACCAATGCGGCTGTAACTTCCTTTATCATGCCTGAGAATAATGTGACTATCACTGCCCACTATTCAACACAGCAAAGCACTTATCTGTTTGAAGAGGCATTCGAGAATCTCGACCAATGGACATTATGGGGTTCTCCCTCTCCATTACTGAATACAGCCAATGGCTACCCGGCTCCTAGTTTCAACAACAATGGTGACGGAAGTTACGATAGCGGTGCCATCAGCAAGCAGAATTTTGATTTCTCAAAAGGGTTGGTTGTAGAGGCAGATGCGTATCAGGATCGGTTCGGATACTGGCAATCCTTTGTGATTGGTCTTGCTAAGAGGGCTAGCTATGGATCTTTTGATGGGGCGGCTATGTCTGTGGGAATCAGGGCGCGGCATGATAATGGTGACAAAACGCAGTGCTATGTTGCCTACTCGGCGACCGAAACAGAAGTGTTTGAGCTGAATGATCCCAGCACCGACTGGCGTCATTATCGGTTTGTGATTCGGGACGACCAGCATGTTGAGTTCTACAAGGACGACACTCTGCTTTACACCTCTACCAATCAACTGGATATGGCATTTAACAACATGCCTATCGTGCTGGGAAGCCGCGCACGATACAGTCCCGTGCTTATTGATAATATCAAGATCTCCTCATATGAAAGTGAACCGGATGTAGTCCGGATAAGGGATTATGAGGTAATGGCCTCTGGTGAGTTTATGATCCAGTGGGCGAGTGAGCCCAATCGTTATTATAGCGTTTATAGAAGCTTGGACCTTTTGGATGACTTCCGTTTGCTGAAACCCAATATTGAACACCCGCAGAATAGCTATACAGATACGGTAAGTCGTGTGATGTCGCAGTTATTCTACAAAGTAAAGGTGACTGAAGAACCGGTTAGTAACGATATTCCAAATGATATGGTGATCATTCCTATCGGTACCAATAGTGGAACAGATAGCATCTATGGACCTTATTCCTTGTCGATAACCAATGATATGTGCATGGATGCATATGAGGTGTCGGGGGCTCTGTGGTCGGAGGTGTATGATTGGGCTGTGGTCAATGGGTATGATTTCTCAACCAATGGGGTTTGGGCATCTCCCGAGCATCCGGTGGTTTGGGTCAACTGGTTTGACTGTGCCAAATGGTGCAATGCTAGAAGTGAAATGTTGGGACGGGATCCTTGCTATTTCAATTCCGGTATATTGTTTAAAAGCGGTGAGGTCGAGAATGTTGAAACTGACTATAATGCCAATGGTTTCCGGATGCCTACCCAGGTTGAGTGGGAATATGCGGCACGAGGAGGATATGAAGGCTATATTTATCCTTGGGGTAATCAAATTTCTTCGACTAATGCCAATTATACGATGACTACTACGACAAGCTGCGGAAGTTATGCTGCCACCGGTTTCGGGCTCTATGACATCGTTGGTAACGTCCATGAATGGTGTGATAATGAAACCGCACAAGGAATAAGGGGAAGGTCGAGTGGCGGATATGGTTCATCTGAAGAATATCTTCGTTGCGGGTTTTCCAGAGACGAACCGGCTCAAGGTCTTGAAGGCAACGCATGGAAGTCGCTGGGATTCCGCACGATTTGTTATCCGTAAGTTTAATGGCGTAGAGTGTTGGAAGATCCGGTAACTAAAAACAGCACGCCCGATCTTCATTCCTCGATCTTGACAGTGATAGAGTACAAATTCAACGCCGCAAGCGGTGGTGTCTATCGCATTGAAGCAACTGACAGTCTATCAAACGCATGGCAGACAATTGAGGACGGCATTATTGGCGTTGGCGATACAGTAGAGAGATTCTACTCAATACACGAGGGTGCAAACCGCTACTTCCGTGCTAGGCGTAATTAGTTCGCATATCAGTAGCTGAGAGAGTGTCTAAAATAGCATTAAGAGCCCTTTCGCCGGAGGGGCTTTTTTAGCATCTGACCCTTGAGCAAATTACCCCGAAATAATGGTCCCTAAGGGAAAAATTGGGTGTTTTTGAAGAAATCTTCCCAGAATATTTTCCTAGAAGTATAAAATGGCTTTTTTATTTAGTTTCAGCCTCCTTTCACCGGGGGCATGGGGCAGGGTAGAAGTGTACTTGTGTAACCGGCCTATTCCCCGGGATTTATGAATGCCCCATGTCGTAGATAAGATCATGGGAAGGCACTCGTGGAAGGTCAAAGTTTACCCTTTTATGGAGCCGGCAGAACATGCTACAAAATCTTCCCGGAAAACTAAAAAACGGGAGTTTTTTGCAGTTTTGCGATATTTGTAAGGTGTTGAGGTAGAAGATTTACTAGAATCCGTTGGTCGTCAGTTCGACTCTGACCGCCGGCTCCATTTTAAAACCCTCGTAATCAATAGGTTGCGGGGGTTTCTTTTTGTCTGTGCAAAATCCCGTTTAGTGCAATAGCGGCATAAAATGCAACCAATATACGGTAGTGCGTTGCATTTCAGGTTGCATTGGGAATGTGGCCAGATCACTTATGGACCTTCATTGCTTAGAGCACACATCAGAAACAAGCACTCGCAGATTGTTGTGTTGTGCATATAGCTTGATAGTAATGTACGCGAGCGACTGAATCGGATGTAGCTGGATCGGCTACACCGCCAGCGGAAAATGAAGGATATGGAATACTCATCCCTTCTTTTTTTGCTGGTGCAGAAATGGATTGCGGGGTTGAAGTTCAAACTCAGCCGGGCCGACCATAGGGTTGCTCAAGCTTGCCAAAGAGCTGGGAGAGTATCAAAGCCCTGTCGCGTGATGGACTCGTTCTGTCGCTATAAAGAAACCGTCGAGAGAAAGCTATGGAACCTATCGGCCTGAATATTTGGCCACGGCCTCCGAGCGGGAGTTGACCTGTAGTTTTTCATAGATCCGGCGGATGTAGCTGTCGACGGTGTGTACGGAAATGTCGAGTTCAGCGGCGATGTCCTTTCGCTGCGATCCCTGGGCAAGCATTTGCAGGACCTGCTGTTCCCGGTCGGAGAGGGTTTCCAGTTCGGGAGACGAAGGGTTTTTCTGCATATGGAATGACTGCACAACCCGCCGCGCTATGGAGCTGTCCATCGGGGAACCTCCCTTGATGGTTTCGTCGAGCGAAGAGATGAGTTTTTCACTGATACTGCGCTTCAGCAGATAGCCGATGGCCCCTGCGGAGAGGGCCTGAAAAATGTGGTTGGTATCGTCGTATACCGTCAGCATGACAAAATGCGTTTCGGGCAGTTTTCTTTTTAAGCGGCGCACGCATTCGATGCCGTTCACTTCCTGCATGTTGATGTCCATCAGAACAATATCGGGGTTTTCTTCCGGGATTTTCCGGAGGGCTTCTTCGGGGTCCTCATACGATCCGATGCATTGGTAGCGCGATGATTTGTGAAGTTTTTTTTGTATCAGATCCCGCATGTCGGAATCATCGTCGACAATGGATACGCTGAACGTCAGTCCCATGGTTATTCTCCGCTAAATTTCGAGTATGTTTTTGTGGAACATCAGCGTGGCTGTTGTTCCGCCCTCACGGTTTGAAGCAATTTCGAAACGTCCGCCAATCTGCTCCATGCGTTGGCGCATTCCGTCGAGCCCCCGGTGATAGCGCCTGTCTGCTTCTTTCGATACGCCTTTTCCATTGTCGCGAACCATGACGCAAAAATGATAGTCCTTGACTACAATCTTGAGCAGCACCTGCGATGCCTGGGCGTGTTTGACAATGTTGTTCAGCGTTTCCTTTACGGCGAGGTAGAGGTTGTGCCGAACCGGGCCGGGTACCACCCACTCCGGCAGGTCGAACGGCATGTCGAGCACGCAGCGGATTTCGGCGCTCTTTAAATAGCCCATGGCATATTTTCCCAGAAAATCGCACAACGCATCGAGCGTATCGTTGCCCGGGGTAACCATCCACACAATCTCGTCCAGCGACCGGACCAGCTTCCCGGCTTCGCGGTGCATTTCGTTGACGGATTCGGTTGCTGCATCATCGGCGGCGGCCATTTCCGAGAGCAGCACAATGCGGGTCAGTCCGGCGCCCACTTCGTCGTGGATATCCATGGAGATGCGCGAGCGCTCCTGTTCGACCGCCCGCAGTTTTTCGGAGCGGATCAGCCGTTTCCGGCTCAAGCGCCCCACGGTCAGGAAGGTGAGCACCGATGCGAGCAGCAGGCACGATGCGGCAAGCATCACCTTGAAGAGGGTGGTTTCATGGAAATAGGGGCGGATGTGGAACTCAAGTGAAATGGGCTCGGTGCTCCAGATACCATCCCGGTTGCGTGCTTTGATCTCAAAGCGGTAGGTTCCGGGATCCAGGTTCCTGAACGTGGCCTGGCGGCTCGCTTCGATGTTGGACCAACGGGAATCCTCCATGCCTTTCAGGCGGTACCTGAACTGGGTGAGTTGGGGCGCGATAAAACTCATTCCTGCATACTCGACTGTCACCTGCCGTGTTCCGGCGGGGAGCAGGGTCGGCTCGCCGGCCTGCGGAAAGTGAACATGGCCATTGCATACGAGGTGTTTGATCTGAACGTCCACCGGTTTCTCGTCCCGCTCGATCCGTTTGGGATCGATCACCACAACGCTGTCATCCGTTGAAAAGTAGAACCGTCCGTCGTTGGCCCTGCAGCCATGCCGCTGTTCGCTGAGGTTGTTAATATTCACGCCATCCGTTTCGTCGAGCAGGATCGGCCTGATTTCGGCCTCTGGATGAGCGACCGCATCAATCAGTTCGTTTTTGTTGACCACGGCAATTCCTCCTTTGAGGACCATCCAGAGCCTGTCCCCTCCGCCATTGAGCACCTGGGAAATAATATTTCCAGGCAGTCCACGGTCGGCGGGGACGGTTTGAATGCGTCCATCCCGGAGAAAAGCCAATCCGCCGCTGCCGGTCCCAATCCAAAGGATGTTTTGTTCCCGGTCCAGGCACAGCGAGCTGATGTTGTCGCAGGGCAATCCCTGTTCCACGCCGTAGCGAACCAATTCACCGTTCTCCAGATGCGCAAGCCCGTCCTGGGCCATGCCGATCCAAAGCCCTCCGTTGCTATCGTTTTCCAGGCACTGGACATGGCGAATGCCGTGATGCTCAGGAAGCGCATCCTCCCAGAGACCCTTCTGCTTCCGCCAGAGTCCATGACGCCCTCCGGCCCAAAGCGTTTCCTGTTCCTTGCAGTAATGCAGTACAGAGATATATGTGACAGACGGGGCCGGCGGAGAAATCCACCTGCCGCCATGGCGGTCAATAAGATAAAGAAAAAGCCGCCATGAACTCAGCCACAGGTTGCCCGCACGATCCTCGGCCACAGCATGAACCGAGTTTGGCATGCCATCGATTTCAACGCGCGTGATCCGGTTGGATATAACGCGATAAAGGCCCATGTTGTTTGCGCCCAGCCAAATCCCGCCATCGTTGGCCGGGATAATGGATCGAAGTGAATGTTTTCCCCATGCATCGGTCGTCAGGGAGGCATCGAGCCGGCTCTCTCGGATCGCGGTCAAGCCTCCGCTGGTTCCGAGCCAAATGGTTCCTTCGCGATCCTCAATGATCGAATATACGTGGTTATGGAGCAGTTCATTATCGCGGTTCAGCTGAAACACGCGCCCATCCTTGCGGATGATTCGGAGTCCATGGTACAGGCTCCCGACATACAGCGTGCCGTTGCGGCCTTCCAGCAGAACGGAATCCGTCATATTCACCTGCTCAAGAATGGGGTAATCCGAAACCAACTGGCCGTCGGCCAGCCGTTTCAGATGTCGTTCCGAAAAAACCCAGGTTTGGCCATCGATGCCGGGATAAGCCTTCGCCACGATAACCGGGTCCATCTCAACCAGTACCTTGCGCTGAAGCGTTGCACCCGCAACCGTTTCGATAATCCTGCCGGTTCCGGCGACAGCCGTCAGGACTTTATCCGAGTGAACGGCTACACTGGCCACCGGTTGCCCCATGAAGACCGGCTTTCCGGAACCTTCCAGCGATAGCGGGAGCATGTCGCTTTGTGAATTGACCGCCCATACACAGCCATCATTCCCCTGGATGAAGCCCTTGACCGGAACTTCCGGCCAGTTCTCCGGAACGGCGATTGGTTTGAAGCGGTTGCCGACGCGCACCGAAACCTGGCCGGTATCGTGCCCGATCCATAGGATTTCATGGCGGTCTTCATACAGCGAAAAAATTGCGTTATCAGCCAGCTCCGGATTCAGGCGGGTGGAATGGTTTTCAAATTCAATCCCGTCAAAACGCGAGAGCCCGTTTAATGTCCCCAGCCATAGGAAACCGTTTTTCCGCTGAAGAACACACCGAACCTGGTCAAAAGGCAACCCATCCTGCAACTGCCAGTGGCGGACGATGTAAGGCGGTGCGAGACGCGTCTCCACCGGTCTTTCCGCAGGATCGGGCCAGGCGGAGGAAGCCAGCGTTAATGCGGCCAGCACCAACAAGCATTTCCGGGCAGAGCCAAATAAGAATTCGTTCACCATCTTAATAAAACTCTCCCAACCTGAAATCCGCCCCGCATTTTCGCATATAACAACTCCGTCGAAAGATGTTTATCAATTTTCCGGTGCAGACCGCAACTGTATCCCTGCCACGTAAAATACGTGACATGACTCGAAAATCAAACGGGTGCTATAAATACAGCATATTAGGGCAACTACCCAGAATTGTACTATTAAACAAAAGGAGCATGGATATGAAAAAACAATGGATAACAATGGCAGCCGTCGGTGCAGCGGTCGCGGTCAATGCAGGAGTGGTTACGAACTTTTTCGCAGACTTTCAAGGAGCTGCCGATGGAAACATTTCCACCGCGGCGGATATTAACGCAGGCACTGCGATTGGATCATGGAACACTGTCGCGCTGGAGGAATCCTATTTTACCTCCAATCCAGCCTCGAACCGGAGGCTGGCGCTCGATCAGGGACAATACGATATCACCGCCTCTCTGGCGACGGCAGCCACGCTGGCGGATGGCGTGACGTTTTCGATCGACTTCCGGAACTTGCGCGACGGAAGCGTCAAATACAATGACATTCGACTTAAGACAGCCGGAGGTTTTAATCTCCTAAGCCTGCGTCTGGTTCCAAC